>CANPZU010000006.1 GCA_947588825.1 uncultured Clostridia bacterium | reverse complement strand
TGAATTGAACCGCCGTATGCCGAACGGCATGTACGGTGGTGTGAGAGGCGCTACTTGTTAGTGCCTACTCGATTTTCGCAGAGTTCATAGCTATACGACTATTATTATAGCACAGTCAAAGCGATTTTTCAATGGGTTTCGCAAAGATTTCAACAAAATTTCAAAAGAAAAATCTCGGATTTCGCCCCGAAAACAATGGCGAGCGTCATTTTTACGCTTTGAAAGTCATTTTTCAAGCGGAATATGCCGTCAATTTCGCCGTCACAGGCGGGTGAATTTTGAAGATTACAATAAAAAAGCAAATCATAAAGGAGGACATTCCTATGTCTAAAAAAGGTGAAAACATCTACAAACGCAAGGACGGACGCTGGGAGGGGCGGTATATCAAGGGCTACGACCTTTCCGGCAAAGCCCGGCACGGTTCTTGCTACGGCAAAACCTATCGTGAGGCAAGAGAAAAGCTGAACGCAGCAAAAGCGGCGTTGTTACAGGGCAATCTCCCTACTTTGTGCAGCCGAAAAAGATTCAGCTTCTACTGCGACGAATGGCTTTGTCTGAACAGATCCCGCTTCAAGGAATCCACTTA
This sequence comes from uncultured Clostridia bacterium, assembly GCA_947588825.1. Lineage (GTDB taxonomy): Bacteria > Bacillota > Clostridia > Oscillospirales > CAG-272 > CAKSQF01. The sequence goes on along the minus strand of CANPZU010000006.1, from coordinate 73,042 downwards.
CGAAAAATACGAAACGGCGCTGGAAAAGCATATCAAGCCGGGACTGGGCGGTTGTACCGTGTCGGTTCTTTCTACAGCGCTCGTTGGTCAGTTCGGGCAGGAAATGCTCGACGACGGGCTGTCGCCAAAGACGGTAAGGGATATCCTGACCATCGTCCACGCTGTTTTAGAGTACACGCAGACGCAGGAGCCGTCGATGCGACCAATCAAAATCGTCTATCCGAAGGACAACCGCAAGGAAATGCGGGTACTGTCGCCGGAGGAACAGAAGAGGCTGACCACTTATCTGCTCTCGGATATGGACGAGTGTAAATTCGGCGTCCTGCTGGCGTTGTTGACGGGACTTCGGGTGGGCGAAGTCTGTGCGCTCAAATGGGGCGATATTTCCCTTGCCGACCGAACGCTGACGGTATCGTCCACCATGCTTCGTTTGAAGGATTACGACGCATCCGCACCGCAGAAAACAAAAATCGTGCTGACTGATCCCAAGACCGGCAATTCCGTGCGGATGATTCCGCTGACCGACTACGCCGTGAAGCTCTGCCGGCGCTTTTGGGTGGACGATCCCGACGCCTTTCTTCTCACCGGCGAAAGCGGGCGGTATGTTGAGCCGCGTACCTTGCAGTACAAGCTGGAGAAGTACACGGCGGACTGCGGTCTTGCCGGGGTGCATTTTCATGCGCTTCGTCACACTTTTGCCACCCGCTGTGTGGAGGTGGGCTTCGAGATCAAATCGCTGTCCGAGATCCTCGGCCACACAAGCCCGAAGTTCACGCTGGATAGATATGTCCATTCCTCGATGGAACTGAAACGCGCCAACATGGACAAGTTGGCGGCGGTGGGCTGCTGATTTCAACCGTCAAAACTGACCGTCAGAAAAGGAAAAAAGTCCGCTCACTGCGGGCTTTTCTCTCTTTTCCCGGCAGAGCTATGAACTCTGCGAAGGTGGACGGGCGTCACACGATCCGTTCCTCCTGTGAGCATAAAAAGAAGGTACGGCAGACCATTGAAAACCTTAACGAAGCAAAACTTCAAACAAAAGACAGACCCGCGGGAATCGCTGATGGACGCAGTAGTGCGTCTCACGGCCAAGGGCGGGATCGAGAATGTTTCTGTTCGGACGATCATTGCCGAGGCGGATGGCGTGAGTACGGACACCTACCTCTATCACCTTTTCGGAAGCAAGGAAAAGCTGATGTCCGACGCCTTCCTGCGGGAAGATAAAAAGCTGGCCGTGGAAACCGAGCGCCGCTCGTCGGTTCTTTGGGAAATCAATCTCCCATTTGAGAGCCGAATGCGATACCTTTGGAACACGGTCTGGCAATGGCTTACCACCGGGAATATCGAAGAATGCCTCTTCCTCACCAGATATTATTATTGCTCGTTTTTTGACGAAAATACGCTGAAGGGGCATCAAACCACATGGTATCCACTCTCGGAGAAATGGCGGGACATTTTCCCGAAAGCCGATACGATTCGATTAGCGGAGCACTTCTTCTGCACGATTTTGATGGCGGCCTTTCCTGTTTGTCAGGGACGTGCGCCGAATGACGGAACAGCCGCGGAGAACGGATTTCAGACATTGCTCGGCATCTTTGCTTTTTGGGCAAGAAATGCCATAGCCCCGCAAAGCGTCAATCTATGAACATAAAACAAAAGATTTGAGATAGACAGGCTCCAAGGAGGTAACTGAAAAATGAAAGCGTTACATAGCGCCAAATACGGCAGATTTGCAAAGCATAGTGAAAGGAAAGGCGGGCAGCACGGCCGCCGGCTTGTTTCTCTGCTTTTGTGCTTGTGCATGGTCGTATCCATGATGTGCAATTTCGGCGGCTGGGTATTATCGTCTGCGGTCGCCGCGGAAGCAACCGGAAATGTGATGAATCGGATAGCCGATAAGAATACGATGGACGATTATTTGAACCAACTTTTGTCGAAGGAATGGGGCTCCCGGTATGCCGGGCGTATTTGGACAGACAAGAGCGTGTTTGCCTATGCCGACGGTAAAAACGTGATCAATCTGGATATGGAAACCGATGGTTATAATGGCATGGTGAAGTTTAACGCCGATTTTGCTCATGTTTTCAGCGCACTTGCTTCCTCTCAGGTGGTGAACGAATACCCGCCGTCCCCCATCGACATGGTGCTGGTGCTGGATATTTCCAGTTCGATGAGCGACGATGTAACGCCGCCCGCAGGAAGCGTTTGGGAAGAAATTCACAACGATCTGGTCGGTTATTTCAATTCACATGAGAGCGAGATCCCCGAAAGCATCAGCAATAATTTTGAGAACGAACACTACTTGCAGTTCAGGTTTAAAACGGAACAATGGAAAAACGGTTCAATCGTAACAGACACCAAGACATTTAATAATACCGAATTTCCGACTGATGATTTATTCACAAGAGATGATGTTGATAGCAACGGAAAAATGTACACGCGCGAGGCTGTCGAGGCGTTTCTTGCAAAAGTTCATGAAGGCATGTATATCACAAGAACGGCCGGGAACGATTGGGAGATCTCCGATGCGCCCACAGACTCTTCAAAGGGATTTCCAGAAAACACGAATAATAACTGCCGCCGTATTGCCGCTGTTGAAATCTACAAAACCGGCGATTACTGGACGGGACTTGAAGCAGGTCAGGAGTATACCTCTCCGGCTGAAGTAACGGCGGCGAAGGCATTTGAATACACGCGTCTGCTGAACCTTATGGCCTCCGCCGACCGGCTGATCGACACACTTATGCAGCAAAACCCGGAAAACCGAGTCAGCGTGGTGGTTTATGACCGCCGAGCGGAGGTTTCCATGCCTCTTGCGCACTATACCCCGAACACGAAGACGCTCGGAGAATTGTGGGAGAGCGAAGATGGAGGCATATACGACAGCGCTTATCTCAGCAGCTCCGGGGGAAACAAAACCGACTATCTGCTGAGGGTCGCGGAAAAGCTAAAGACCCAAACCTTTAAATATATCTGTCCGTATTTTGACGGTCATAGTGCGGGGACGACGCACCCCTTGAAATATGCGGACGCGACCGGATTCAGCGTGGTTGCAACGCCGCGAGAAGACGTGACCGTGAAGGATGTCGATACGAAAATAAAAGATCACGGAGAAATCTCCCGCATTTCCGGCACCAATACCAACGCCGGTATCACCGCAGGACTGGAGCAATTGGCAAACGAAAAGGTCACCACCTTTTCCGCAAGGCTCTCTTCCGGCAAAATTTCTACCGTGCCGCGTATCCCCGCCGCGATCGTTATGACGGACGGCGGTTCGAATACGATCGCAAACGGACAGTGGTACGATCCGGATTATGACCTGCCCGTCCAGCGTTCCGACTACAAGAACAGCTGGTCGAGCGTTGTTGTGACGCAATCGTTGCTGAACGCTGCATATCTCAAATCCGCTGTGGAGAAAAATTACATCGAATACATGGCATTAAACGGCGGCGGTCAGGATCTCCCGGTCTATACGGTGGGCGTCGACCTTCGTGACGACAGCGACGATTGGGTGCCGTCAAGACTTTATCCGATGATGGATCCGGCAAGTTATTTTCTCCCCTCTGATCGGGTGCCGTCCGAAGTGCCAAATCCCAGCGTTGCAGGCGGCAATTTGCAGTTGGATGAAGATGACCGCAAACTCATCGGCGACGCCTATGCCGATTATCAGAAGTGGCTTGCTCTGGGTACTGCCGCCGACTCCGTCTCTCGTGAATTTCCGCTGACCAGATGGAGCAGCAGCCACAGCCGCACCGAAGGCGCCTTCATGCAGAATGAAGGAGATTCCAACCAATACGTAATTCCGTTCCAGCCGGAAGACCCGACGAAGGCGGCAGAATGGCACGGAACCGCAGATTGGGAAAACGGTACGCAAGGCACATTTACGATCCCGTCAAGCCCCACAGATTCTAATTATCTCGCCGGCACGGCTATCTATGAATCCTTTGCGTCGCTGCAAAGCAAAGCAAACGCCTCCTTGGAGGGTGGGCTGCTGTATGCACAGAACCACGGCATGACCTACGTTGACAACGAGAGCAAGGAAACCCTCACCCGTCACGTCGACGCAGTGACGCAGGAGGACATGAAGTCCAATATCAACTATGTCACCGAGTTCTATAATGTCACCTCGGCGGAGATGGGCAGCATCTTCGAAAGCATCCTCACCGCCGTGATCGGGCAGGTGTTCGTGCCCGTCTCTGGCGAAAACGACGCAGGCGTGAGCGACTCCATTACTTATCAAGACCCGCTCGGCGATTACATGGAAATTAAGAATCAATCCATTTTTGCGCAGACGCACAAGGACGGGGGCTTGCAGCCCTACGATATGGCGCTGCTTATCTTCGGTCAGATGCATGGTCTCGTCCGCGCCGGCGTGTATGATTATCAGTGGAATAACAAATGGATGGAGCACCACAAAGGCGAACCAGACCCGACAACCCCGGGTCAAACTATTACGCCTGACACGACTCCCTTCCCCATGGGCTGGTATCGCGGCGACGACCCGGAAACGGCAGAACGGGCGGAACACACGGAAAGCGACGGGGCGGGCACCTATCCTACCCGAAACAACGATGGCACCGAATCTTATGAAAGTGCCGAAGCGGCCCGCGCGGCCGGTTGGGTGTTCCGGCTCAACTTCAAGACCCTGCTCACCTTCGTCCCGATCGCGGACGCGCCGGAAGACGGTCTACCGGGCGGTCTGTCCAATCAGGTAAAAAACACCGTCTACACCTGTTACCGTTTTGCGGGCACGTCGGCGGAGCGGAATGCGCTGCACATAAACCCCATTTTCGGCGATGAAAGCGATATCCCGCAAAATATTCGGGATCAGTGGGCTGCGTATGCGGAAACCGGCGCATACCCCGACACGAACGCCCTTTACGCCGGCGTCCCCGGCGTGTACCGTCTGTCGGATATCCGCGTGTGGATCGAGGACGTCGGCGACTACACCGACACATCCGGCGTTATCGTGCCGAATACCGGTTACGATCGCTCCCTGTATATGAATATTCCGGCGGCTGCCGTTCCGACGCAGCTTGCCACAATCACCCTTGGCCAAAACGGCGTAGAATCCTATGAAACGAACCTCGGCGCAGATCACCCGACCGGCGGAACGATGAACGGCAAGACGCTGAGTCGAGAGGATTATTATGCCCAGTCCACGCCTTTGCGGCTGTTCTACGCCGTGGGACTGGAGGAATCCCTGATTCTGCGGGACGACACGCCGCAGCACAATCAGATCGGCGTGGATTTTACCAACATCTCCCCCGAATACATCAAGTCGCACACGGTGGAAGGGCAGGATTACATCTGGTTCATCTCCAACTATTTCTCCAACACCACTTACGATGACTATGTGACGGGAGCAAATCAAACCTCCCGCGGCGACCCAACCATGACCTTCTCACCGAGTGTTGAAAACCGCTATTACATCTTTCAAAAGCCTCTTCCTCTGTATGCTCATGCGTATCGGAATACCGCCGAAGGCTTGAAGCCCGTCGATAACACCGATGACTGGCGCAACGCTGACGGAAGCTGGACAGCGAATCACGAAAATGGCAAGGGCAACGGCAGTACGACTTGGGAATCGATAACGGACAGCGAAGGGAATCCGGTTCAACAGCGCGCCGGTTCGTGGGTCGGCGGCGAGTACATGGGGACATATACCGACGATGCGGCCTTCGAGAATGCGAAGACAGATTTGGAAGATGGCTACATCACCGACAGCACGGGGACAAAATATCTGTACCTCGAAGACGGGATAGTGCTGTTCACGAACGACGCCCTCAACCATGTGACGTCGGAAGCAGGCGGCGGTTATTCGGAAAATTCCATGTCGTTCGATTCCAACGACTTCTTCTTCCTGCTGGTGGAGTACTATGTGCCGAATAGTGAAAAAGTCACTGATGACGATGGAAATGAAATTCTCGGCGCAACCGGCGGCAGAATGGTGCAGCATGTCGTTGCCCGCAAGGGTAGCGAGTTCGGCTCCGGCTTTGTCTCGGAGGACATCAACAACGGAGATATGCTCTGCTGGGTGTTGATGAATCAAGACATCAATATGCAGTTTGATTACCTCTCCAAGACCGACACCGGCGACCGCACCCGCGGCGAGCCGACCTTTGAAAAACTCACATACACGGGGGCAGAGCTTGAAACCTATTTGCAGGGCATTGAACTTGACCAAACCAAGCAAATCTCTTGGACAAATTCGAAGGGCGAGGAAAAGACGGGTACGGCTTACGACCAAGCGCTTGAATATTGGCAGGAGATGCAGCAAAACAATCAGGTAAAAGCCGCACTTGCCGAGGCGGAAAATGCCGCCAAAACTGCCGGCGATGAGTGGAATGCCGCTAACTTCAACAAATATATGCAGTTTGCAGTTGCGGCAAAGCCCGGCGGTATCCGTTCCGGCAACATGGCAAGCAACGTCCATGCAAAGCAGGACTTTGAGCAGGACGGCGAACTCGTCGACGGCAACGTGACGGGAACGGCGGAGAACTATTATGTCCCTGTTGTGTCCGCGAACTCCGGCATCGGTGACAACACAATCCTCAACAACTATATGGGCAACAACGGCTATCTTGAGATTGCAAACCAAATGCTCCATGTTACAAAGATGCTGGAAGCTCCCGAAGGCTTTGAGCTGACGGAGAAACAACTGAACGAGGAATTCAACTATCAGATTTACGTTCAAGGCGTCACCGGTACGCGAAGCGCCATCCGCACGCAGTACAACGAGTACGGGAAGGTTTGGGAGCGCGAGCTGGCCTACATCGACGTGCTGACCGACAACAGCAACCTCGTTCTCGACAACAACAGCCGCCGTGCGGTGTTTATAGAGGATAAAATAAGCAGCAGCATTGGCGAGGTGTCTACCGCTAAGATGGTTGTGGAAAACGGTGGGCAGTACTACATCGCCAACGAGGACGGAACGCTGACCCTCAATGCAGACGGCAGCGTAAATACGGCGGTAAATAGTGAGGTCGGGGCAGAAAAGCAGCTTTACTACCTCTATCTGCCGTCAAACAGTTCTGACGGACACACCCGCAGGCTGTTCCAAAACAAGGAATACGACGGCACGGCGGAGGGCTACCCCGGAACATATGCGACAGATAAAGAGAACTATGATTCGAAATTCCAGCCCAACGGCGTAACCACCTTTGTCAATCCCGGAGACCATGCCGTCACAGGCACAGACCCCGGCGCGGATAACCGCGACAGTTACCGCGAGACGGTTGCGGGTCGCCCCGCAGGCACAAGAACCTATTGGGCGCAAGATGCGGAGCTGATCCCGATTGACGAGGTACAGGCGGCGGAGACCGTCGTCGGCGACACCGGCGGGGGAATTGCGACCTATGCGCCGGAAAGCGTGAGCGGCGGTATGTGGACGCACGGCAACACGTGTGCGGATGGTCACGTCAAACTGCAATATTATAACCTCGTCATCCGCCGTCCGGAGGGCGAAACGAGCGAGACGGCGTTTACCTCCCCGCTTTCGACGCGCTCGCAGTATATGACCGTGGAATTGGAATTCGGGAAAAATGCAAATGCGACCGACGGCAGCGCAGCGGGAGCGCTAACCCCCGACGACATTTACGACAAGATCATTCCCTCCGCCGACCGGTCGGATTTGTTCGGTAATGTAAAGAAATCTGACGGAACAGAAGGACCAATCGATAATGCATACATCGCCGAACATACCGCAGAGTTCACTCTGCATCACGGCGAGGGGCTTCTGCTGTCGGGACTTGACAACCGCATCACCTACCGCTTCACCGAGAAGCTGACGGACGAACAGTTGAAGCAGGGCTACACGCTCAAGCGCATCAGCCACGTCCAGCAGCGCGGCTCGGATACGGTCTATATGCCCGGCGTACAGAATGTTTCGGTCAATGTGGATAGAAGTGGCAATATCATAACACCGCCGAATAATGAACCCTACGCCCACACCAACGCCACGATATGGGAATCATACTCCACCATGACGACTTTAGGCAACCATCACCAGCCGGAAGCTTCCGAAGGGGGCGCGGCGCAAAACCCAAGCTGTACGAATGCGGGAAGCGAAGCGGAATTGGACGTCGGAAAATGCGATCTTCCACAGCCGGACGGTAGTACGCGCCACTACTTCTACTACGGCGGCAAGCTGGTTGATCCCCACTACGATGGCGAACAGGATGGGATGTCCCGATATGTCCTCAACCCAACGGCGCATTTCGGCGTGAACGGCGAGGAAGACATGACGGATGCACTCACATCGGTGCCATCAACGATCCTTCAAAGCCAGAAGAGCGGGGATACGGAATACTACGACTACAACGGCGTGTATTCGGTCTACGGCAACACCGGATGGTTCGAGGAACAGGTAAACTTCGTCAACACGATCGAGCCGGATATGCTCGTTGTGACAAAAGAGGTCGTCGACAAGAGCGGCAACCACGTCGCACCCACGTCCGATATGGTGTTTGACTATACGCTGGAGCTGGCGGATATCCAATCTGAAACAGGAACAACCCCGGCTCTGACCGGCTACGACACCCTCTATCTCTGGCGGGGCAGCAAGGATACCATGACGAGCGCCCTCAAGTGGACAGACAAGGATGCGCCGACAAATGAATACGCCATGCCCGTGACTGCGCCGAACCTTGACGAGTACCGTGAGTTTATTCCGACAGCGGAATCTTCTCCCACGGACGGCAAAACGTATCTGCAACCGGTCACGCTGAAAAAGGAAGGCGAAAAGCTCACCTATAAATTCCAGCTCAGGGCGGACGAAGCCGTAGTGTTCTACGGGATTCCGGCAGGCACGGATTACACCGTGACCGAAACAAACAATCCGAATTATCCCATACACCCGACATATAAGGCAGGCGACCCGTATTCGGAGGCCGGAAAAAATGTGCAGACCGGTGAAGTCCTGCACTACCGCGAGACATCGCTCGATACAAGCAGAACCGTCAACCACATAGCGATGCGCGCAGAGGACACGGACAACCGGGAAAATTACTACAATCTGATATCCACCGGCTCCCTCGGGGTAGAAAAGCAAATCCACGATGACGACAAGTGGGAAGTGGATAAGACCTTCACCTTTACCGTAACGCTGACCGCGGGCGGGGAGAAAACATTGAATGCCGAAACTCTTACCGTGACGAAGTACAAAAAAACGGAAGCCGGAGGCGAAACAAGCGAAGATATTACGAAATCTGTTTCTTGGAATTCGACCGTAGTGGATGGTAAAACCGTTCTTACCGCCGAAATCAAGCTGATGCACGGAGAACGCTTCGTCATAAGCGGCATTCCGATGGATACAAAGTACACCGTGAAGGAAACCGGCCGAGATGGATACAATCTCGAATATGTGGTCAATGTGATTGAGACTCCTGACATCACCAATCCCGACAACTTCATCCATCCGACAGACTTCAGCACAAACGGTGAGATCACAGAAGAACATCCGCAGGCGAACTGGCTCTTTGTAAACGCCAAGCCCCCGTTCCTGCCGTTCAGCGGTAGCGGCGGCGTCGGACTGTTCTATCTGCTTGGCGGAGCTTTGATCATTTCCGGGATCGTCTTTATGTGCTTCTGCAAAAAGCGCCGTGTCCGTGTAAAGTAACAGCGGAGCAGCCAAAAAAAGAAAACCGATAAACCGCGGGTGCGGGCGCCGGCCAAAAGCCCGCCCGCACCTACCTTTTACCCGACAGATGAGGAATGAAAAATGCAAGCTACAAAGAAAAAGCCGGAAACAGAGTCTGTTCCATCCGCGCAGGAGAACAAACCGGCAGGAAAGAAAAAGCGAACGCTGTGGGACAAGCTGATCGACGCCGCTCTGATCCTTTGCGCTCTTGCCGGACTTGCCGCCCTCCTCTCCCGTCCGGTAGGGACTTGGATCACCAACCGGCAGCATGAGGACGCCATCGAGGAATACATAGCGGCCGTAAACCGTCTGACCGACGAGGAATTGGCGGAGATTGAAACAAACGCCATTGAATACAACAAAAAATATGCTCTTGCCCATCCGTATATTTGGGGAGAGCTGTTCGATCAGTTCGAGCAGGATTATCCGACCGAATTGAGCGTGCCGGGGACGGAGGTGATCGGATATATCGAAATTCCCTCCATTGACGTCCGGTTGCCCATCTACCACTATTCCTCCGACAAAAACCTAAGCCGAGGCTGTGGTCATTTGGAATACGCTTCGCTGCCCATCGGCGGCACGGATGGACACTATGTTCTTCTGTCCCATCGAAATATGGCGACTGCCGTTACCTTCGAGCATTTGGATAAGCTGAAAGAGGGAGATACCTTCTCCGTCACGGTCTTAAAAGACACCGTAACCTTCGAGGTGGACAATGTTCGTGTGGTTGATCCCAACAGCTTTGAGGATTACGCCGACGATAAGGTCGAGGAAGGCAAGGAAATCTGTACGCTGGTCACCTGTACGCCGAGCGGCTCCAATACCCACCGCCTTTTTGTGCGTGGGGTGCGAACCAACTAAAATAAAATACTTACGAAACCGCCGACACACCGCATGGTGAACTGCCGGCGCTTTTTTATGCTCTCATTTTCCGAAAGGAAAGCGAGGGCATTTTCTATTTCTGCCGGTTGTGAAATCCGGAAAAATTGTGGAATACAAAGTGAAAAGCAAAATCGGATGCTATCAAAGCGCAAATTTCATTCCGATACATATGGAAGAACATTCATCGGCTTACATAGGCGCAATCGGATTCCGTTTCCAAACCGATGCTGCGCCGAATCATGCAAAGGAGAGGATGAACAGATTGACTGTGCTTGCATCAAAATCAAAACCAATGGAAGGAAGGTATCCATGACGGAAGAAAAGAAAGTAAAACTGATCCGAATGTCGGAGGTGGAGCTGCAGCCGGTGGATTGGCTGTGGTATCCGTATCTGCCTTTCGGAAAAATCACCATGATCCAAGGCGACCCCGGCGAAGGAAAAACGACGCTGGCTCTTCGCCTTGCGGCTGCCTGTTCCGCAGGAGCGCCGCTCCCCGGAGCAAAGACGCATGAACCGTTTCCGGTACTGTATCAGACAGCGGAGGACGGACTCGGAGATACCGTCAAGCCCCGGCTTGCCGAAGCCGGCGCAGACGAAAGCAAAATCTTCTGCATCGATGAAAGCGGACGGTGCCTCTCTCTGCTGGACGAACGCATCGAGTCCGCCATCGTTCAGACCGGCGCGGGACTGATGATCCTCGATCCGGTGCAGGGCTATCTCGGAGATAAGGTGGATATGAACCGTGCCAATGAAATTCGCTCGGTACTGAAAAAGGTCTCCGCCGTTGCGGAGCGGACAAAGTGTGCCATCGTCCTCGTTGGACATCTGAACAAAGCGCAGGGCGCCAACAGTTCCTATCGCGGACTCGGCTCGATAGATTTTCGTGCGGCGGCGCGGAGCGTTCTGTTGGTCGGACGGCTCAGGAAAGAACCGCACACCCGCATTGTGGTACACGACAAATCCTCACTCGCGCCGGAGGGAAAATCCCTTGCGTTTTCTCTCGGAACGGACGCGGGCTTTTTGTGGCTCGACGGTTATGGGGATGTCACCTCCGCAGAGCTGCTGTGCGGATCGGTATCGGAAACAAAAACTTCGGCGGCAGAGGAACTGATCTGCGCGATGTTGGAGAGCGGAACGGAAATCCCCTGCGAAGAAATTTTCCGCATAGCGCAGCAGAAGGGTATCTCCCGCCGCACCGTAAACGAAGCGAAGAAAAATATCCCCGGCGTCGTTACTCGAAAAGCGGGACGAAGTTGGGTATGGTCTCTCCCCCGATGAAGAAGGAAACATTGCAGTGTGTTCTTTTCCAGATAGGGACTGTTCTGCATTGTTGCATTCTTCTTTGCTCTGTCGGTGACAGTCCCCAAATCAGCACAGAAAACGGAGCGGACGAACGGTAACGCCCCTGTCGCCCACAGAACGCCCCGTGTCGGCTTTTTCGGGCAAGCACGGGAAAACACCCACCGCGCAGCATTCCCGCCCTGTTTCGCCCCGTGTGCGGCGAATACGGAAAAAGACGGACGGAGGGGCTTTGTACTCTCCCTTTGGGGAGAGTGCGAGCATCGCATTCGACTGGTCGTCGGCTTATGCCGCCGACCCTCCCGATGCGGATTTTGCGGGCAGAAGCCCGCACCCAGGGGCTGTAAAAAAACAGGCCAAAAACATCCGAGATTCACTTCCTTTAGTGAACCTCGGATTTTTTTGGCCTGTTTTTTTACAGCCCCAGGCTCACAGCGGACGGCAACGCCGACCGCACAAGGGGTTTTCGCATCTTTCCGTATAGGGGTCAGAATTCACCCGATTTTCGCCCGTTGGGGTCAGAGGTACGAAGTGTGCCGACAGCACAAGGCTTTTCATAGGCGCTGCGCCCCGAAAAAGGAGGTTTCGCATATATTTTAGCACAAACCTCCGAGGGCTGAAAAAGCCTTATACCATGCGGGTTTTCGGGGCGTTGTCAGCCGAAAATTTTGGCACGAAAATTGCCGTGATACACGGCGGAAGGGAGAGAAAAAGTGGACGGAAACAAACAGAAATTTGCGCTGTGGGTACAGCCGGACACCCTCAAAAAGGTGGAGAAGTTGTACCGGGACGACGACTGCAAAAGCCGCGCGGAGTTTATTGAAAAGGCGATTTTATTCTATGCAGGCTACCTGACGGCGAACGATTACAGAGGATATTTTCCGAACGTCATCGTCTCCACGATGAAAGGAACGCTGGACAGTCTCGAAAACCGAATGGCAAATCTGCTCTTCAAGTTGGCGGTGGAGCTGTCGATGAACCTCCACGTCACGGCGGCGAACAGCGAGATCGACGCCGACACCCTCTCCCGTCTGCGGGGGATGTGTGTAGAAGAAGTCAAGCGCCTGCACGGATCGGTGCGCATGGAGGACGCCGTGAAATTTCAGAAAGGCTCTTAACCGATGGCAAAAATAATCTTCAAGTGGCGCTACCTCAAGGCGAACGCAGCGGGAAAACATTCGGAAAACCTCGTCAGGTATATCGCCACACGGGATGGCGTGGAGAAGCTGGACGACTCGTGGAAGTCGCTCCCCGCAACCAAAGCGCAGGAGAAGTTGATCGGTCAAATCCTCTCGGACTTCCCCGACACAAGAGACAGCTTCGAGTATACAGACTATGCAAAAACGAAAACCAAAGGCGCGGCGTCCGAGTTCATCTCTCGCGCCATCGAGGACAAGGTTGACCTGATCGGCAAGCGAGAAAACTATGTGGGCTACATTGCCATGCGTCCTCATGTGGAAAAGGCCGGCGCGCACGGACTGTTTACAGACAGCGACGTGCCGATCCATCTCTCCGCTGTGGCGAAGGAAGTGGCGGAACATCCGGGCGTGGTGTTCACCGAAGTCCTCTCCCTTCGCCGGGAAGATGCGGCAAGACTTGGCTATGACCATGGCTCCGCATGGCGGGATCTGCTCCGCAGCCACACAAAAGAAATGGCAGAGGCGATGAAGATCCCGCTGACGGACCTCAAGTGGTACGCCGCTTTCCACAACGAATCCCATCATCCTCATGTGCATATCGTGGCCTACTCCACCGGCAAAAAACCGTATATGACCGAGCAGGGTTTGCACCGGCTGAAATCCTCCTTCGCCCGTGAAATCTTCAAGCAAGACCTTCTGCAAGTCTACGACCGGCAGACCGAGCATCGGAATGCATTGAAAAAAGAGAGCCGGGATATGCTCTCGGAGATCGTGGAGCGGATCAGCGCCGGCAGTTACGACAACGAAACCGTAGAGTTGATGCTGAAGGAACTGGCCGATGCGCTCTCCCGCACGAAGGGTAAAAAGGTATACGGCTACCTTCCGCAAAGAGCCAAAAATCTTGTGAACGGGATCGTGGACGAGCTGGCGAAGGACAGCCGCATCGCCGATCTATATGACCTGTGGTACGAGCAACGGGAGGAAATCATCCGTACCTACACCGATACCATGCCGAAGCGGATACCACTCTCACAGAACAAGGAGTTCAAATCGGTGCGGAACGCCGTGATCCGGGAAGCGATGCATCTGCTTTCCGACGACGTGACCTTCGAGGAATCGCCGGAAGAAAATGACGAACCGGCGCCGGAGATTTCCGATGCGGAAACCGAGCCGAGGCCTCTCCACAAAAGAAGCGACCGGCAGGACAACCGCCCCAATGCGTGGAAACAGTATTTCAAAGCCAAAGATTACCTCGACCGGGATACGGAGCAGTACGATCCCGCAGAAGCCGTCCACCTGCTGACATTGGCGGCAAATCAAGGGTTGGATATCGCCGCATACCGACTCGGAAAATTATTTTTGCGTGGAGAGGAAATCGAAAAGGACGTTGCCACAGCCCTGCATTGGCTGTGGCAGGCGGAAGCGAAGAACAATCAATATGCACAGTACCTATTGGGCAAAACCTATCTCAAGGGCGAGGATGTATATGCCGACTTTTCCAAAGCCGAGGAATTATTTGAAAAAGCGTCCCGGCAAGGAAATTCCTACGCAAAATATTCACTCGCAAAAATGCACCTCGACGGTCTTGCGGAGCATCCCGATACCGGCAAGGCGCTTTTTCTTTTACGGGAGTCCGCCGACCGTGGCAATGTGTGGGCGGCGTATCTGCTCGGCAAGCTCCTCATGCGGGGTGAACTGACCGAAAAAGATACCGCCGAAGCGGAGCGTCTGCTCACCTCGGCGGCGGAGAAAAGAAACGATCAGGCAATGTATCTGCTGGGGAGGCTTTACCTCTCCGGCGATGGCATTCCGAAAAACGTGCCGCAGGCGCTTTATTGGCTGTGGCAAGCGGCGGAGAAAGAAAATCAGTACGCCCAATATCAGCTTGGAAAAATGTATCTTTACGGTCAGGAAGTGGAGCGGGATTACAACCTGGCCGTTCAACTGCTGACGGCCTCCGCCGATCAGGGCAATCCCTACGCCCGTTATGTGTTGGAACACTACCGCCCCGGAGCAAACAGAGCGCCGATCGGCCTTACTGCTCTGCGGCTGATTGCCCGGCTCTCGCAGATCTTCCGGGACGATTTGCGGCGAGAGGAAAACGGCCGCAGGCATATCGAGAAGAAGCTGCGGCAGAAGATTGCGGAGAAAATGGAACTGCACGGTCAGAAGATGGGATGACCGAGAAAGGAGAAATCATGTCAACCTATATCCGTTATACAGACGAACAAAAGGAGCGAGCCAGACAGACCGACATTGCCGAGCTGCTCCGCTCCCAAGGGGAAACCCTCAAACGCTCCGGCAAGGAGTACGAATGGCGGGACGGCGGGCAGAAAGTGACGATCCGAGGCAACCTGTGGTATCACCAATACGAGCGGGAGGGTGGCGACGCCATCGACTTTGTGCGGCGTTTTTACAACAAGACCTATCAGGAGGCAATGGACTATCTGCTGGGGGAAAGCAGCGGCATCTTGGCCGCCTCGCCGCCTGTGGTCAAGGAGCAAAAACCGCTCGTCCAGCCGGAGCGGAACGGCAATATGCGCCGGGTGTATGCGTATCTGCTCAAACACCGAGGCATTGACCGGGATGTGCTGAACCATTTTGCCCATGCCGGGCTGATCTACGAGGATGCCAAGTACCACAATGTCGTATTCGTGGGAACAGATGAAACGGGAAAGATACGGCATATCTCCAAGCGCGGCTCCGGTACGGAAAGCACTTACAAGGGCAACGAGGCCGGCAGCGAACCGGAGTACAGCTTCCACCACATCGGGAAAAGCAATCGACTCTATGTTTTTGAAGCCCCGATAGATATGCTTTCGTATATCTCCATGCACAAGGAAAATTGGAAAGAGCATTCCTATGTTGCCCTCTGCTCGGTCGCGGATCGGGCGCTTTTTTATACTCTCAAACAGCACCCACATCTAAACGAAGTTCACCTCTGCCTCGACAGCGACGAACCGGGGCAAGCCGCCGCCCGAAGAATTGCCGAGAAGCTGTTCACCGGCGGATACAAATACGAAATTGAAATCCCACAGGGCAAGGACTGGAACGAGGATTTGTGCCGTCCGCCCGAAGAACCAACAGAAACGGAGGAAGAAGCATGGGAAATCCGATTCTCTTAATTATCATTGCGGCGACAATGTTCGCCGTCATCGGCGGACTGACGCTCGCCTCGCACCTATATAACCTCAACGGAATCAAAAGCAAGACAGTCGGCGACGGTCAGCACGGAACGGCAAGGTTTTCGTCCAAGGGAGAGCTGCACCGCATATACAAGTTTGTGCCGTTCGAGCCGAAAACATGGAGAGCCGCTAAAGGTCACGACCTCCATCTGCCCCAAGGCGTGATCGTCGGCTGTCAGAATAAGCACGGACAGACCGTGGCGCTGGTGGATACCGGAGACGTCCACACCATGATGATCGGTGCGGCGGGCTGCGGTAAGACCGCCTTCTGGCTGTATCCGAACCTTGAATATGCTTGTGCGGCAGGAATGTCCTTTCTCACGACCGATACCAAGGGCGACCTCTACCGCAATTACGGAAATATTGCAAAAGAGCAATACGGCTATTCCGTTGCCGTGATTGATTTACGGAATCCCACCAAGTCGGACGGCAACAACCTTCTGCACCTTGTCAACAAGTATATGGATTTGAGCAAGGAGCATCCCGACAACCTCGCATACCGGGCAAAGGCAGAGAAATACGCCAAGATCATCGCCAAGACGCTGATCTACAACGACGGCGACGCCTCGGCCTACGGACAGAACGCTTTCTTCTATGACGCCGCCGAAGGACTGCTCACGGCGGTAATCCTGCTGATTGCCGAGTATGCTCCGCCCGCCCGGCGGCACATCGTGTCGGTGTTCAAGCTGATCCAAGACCTGTTGGCTCCCTCCGATATCAAAGGAAAAAATCAGTTCCAGCTTCTCATGGAACGCCTGCCGCCCGAACACAAGGCACTGTGGTTTGCGGGAGCGGCTCTCAACACATCTGACCAAGCCATGCAATCGGTCATGTCCACGGCGATGTCCCGTCTGAATGCTTTCCTCGATAGCGAACTGGAACAAATCCTCTGTTTCGATACCGCTATCGACGCGGAGAAGTTCTGTTCGCAGAAGTGTGCGGTGTTCGTGGTATTGCCGGAGGAAAATCCCAACACCTTCTTCATGGTGTCGCTACTGATCCAACAGATGTATCGTGAAATACTGACCGTGGCCGATGAAAACGGCGGTGCGCTGGAAAACCGCGTCATGTTTTACTGCGACGAGTTCGGCTCTCTGCCGCCCATCAGTTCTGCGGAGGTTATGTACTCTGCCAGCCGGTCAAGAAAAATGAGCATCGTGTCTATTATCCAAAGCTACCAGCAATTACAGAAAAACTACGGCGCGGAGGGCGCGGCCATCATCCAAGACAACTGCCAAGTGACCATTGCGGGCGGCTTTGCGCCGACCTCTGAAACCGCCGAAGTCATTTCCAAGGCGCTTGGCTCCCGCACGGTGATGACCGGCTCGGTCAGTCGAAGCAAGAACGACCCGTCCCAAAGTCTGCAAATGACCGAGCGGCCGCTGATGACGGCGGACGAGCTGAAATCCATGAAGAAGGGGTCGTTCATTGTCATGAAAACCGGGACGCACCCGTTTATCTCCAAGCTGAAGCTGTTCACCAAATGGGGCATCGACTTTGACAAAAAGCCCTATACCGTTGCCGACAAAGGCTCCCGCAAGGTAGAATACACCGGCAAGGAGATCATTGAAACCGCCATCTGCGGCGGCGTTCCCGAACCGCTCGATATACCGGAGGAAAAACCGAAGCCCAAGAAAAAGCCGAAAACGGAAAGCTCGTCGGGCGGGACCGTCATGAGCGAACAGAACGAACCGCCAAGACCGCACAACAAACTGCGGACGCCATAGGAGGTGAGCGTTTGTCCTATTTTGAAAAGCTATACCGAAACGGAGAATTGCTGGGTCGAGCGAAGCTGGTCTATCTCTATCTGCACGACCGGTGCGACGCCGAGCAGAAAGCATGGCCGGGGATCAAACGGATGGCGGCGGATCTGTCGCTGTCCCGTTCTACGGTGAAGCGGGCGATCCGCGATCTCGAAAAGGCCGGGCTGATCCGAAAAGAGCCGCATTGCCGGGAGAACGGCGGTACGACATCCAACCGCTATTTTTTGATCGACTGAAAAATATATCTTCGCCGCCGAGGGGGAAGTCTGCCTAAACGGTGAACCGAGGGGGAAGTCTGCCTAAACGGTGAACCGAGGGGTGGTTCACCGTGAACCCCCAAGAACAACCCACTTTAAGAGAAATATACAGCAGAAAAAGAAAAACACAGACAGAAAATCAAGTTCCGTCTGTGTCTAAATATACGCATTTCTTGCGTAGAACAACTTATTCTTAACCACGTTTAAACAGCCGCGTAGACCGCGCTGATAGCTCATTATACTACAAAAATATTGATTTGTCAAGTACTACAACGAACATCGCCGCCAAAGTTCATGGAAATTTGCTAAATTTCTCGCAAGCAAATCATTCATGAAATGAATTTGTGCGGCTTTTTTTCGTTTATTTCCCATTTATAGTGGTCAAATAGTGGTCAAAAAACATAGCTTCGCCATTTCAAGAAATTGACTCTTCTTGATTAAATGGCGGCTATGTCGGCAATTTCATTCGCACGCGCTTGGCGACGATGCAAAATTCATCACTTCATGCAAAAAGTATTCTATCATAAATAATGGACTATTTCAAGAACCAATATATTCCGAAGGGAGAACTGATTATGTCAAAAAAAGGCTTAAACATTCACAAAAGAAAAGACGGACGTTGGGAGGGGCGGTATCGCACCGGCTTCTATGAGAACGGTTTTATCCGTTACGCATCGGTCTACGGGAAAAATTACATGGAAGCCAAAAACAAACTACTTGATGCAATCGCCAACTCTTTGCCGCCCGAAAAGCATGGCAAGGAAAAATCTTTTTCGGAGATTTTACGTCTCTGGCTCGATAACAAGTGTCTACATCTGAAAGGCGCGACGGAACATAGGTATCGAACGGTCATCGAACGTCACATAGAACCGGAGCTTGGAGCGCTTCCCGTAACCGCAATCACGTCGGTAACGATCAATTCCTTCCTTTCACGAAAAATGAGAACCGCAAAGCGCGGTGGAAAAAACACGCTATCTCCGGCCTATATCCGAGCGATGGCGCAGATTATTCAGTCCGCCATGCAGTTCGCGGCAAACGAGGAATACTGCAAACCGCTGAAAACCGATATATACAAACCTCATCTTGAAAAGAAAGATCTTTCTATCCTCAGCAGAGAAGAACAGGATTGCTTGGAAGAATACCTTTCCGTACACACCGATTCGATTTCAACAGGCATCCTGATTTCTTTGTACGCCGGCCTTCGAATCGGAGAAGTTTGCGCCCTGTCTTGGGAGGACGTTGATCTTAACGGTAAAGTCATCCACATTCGCCACACCGTCGCCCGTGTGAGAAGAGAGGATTCCGAAAGACCATCGGCAACCCAACTGATCATCGACGTTCCGAAAACGCCCTCGTCCGTAAGAGATATTCCCATCGCTTCCGCGTTGATCCCGTATCTGATCGAACTGCGGCGGGAAAATCCGACGGGGTATCTCACGTCGGGAAAAGAAAATTTCATGAGTCCGCGGACTTATGAGTACAGGTTTCACCATCTGCTCGAGGAAAGCGGCATCCGACAGATCAACTACCATGCACTCCGACATACCTTCGCTACCCGATGCGTGGAGTCCGGGATGGACGTGAAATCGCTGAGCGAAATTTTGGGTCATGCCAACGTCGGCATTACGCTGAATACCTACGTTCATTCCTCCATGGAACGCAAGCGGGAGCAGCTTGAACTGCTTCACGCCTGAATTTTATAGTGGTCAAAATTATGGTCAAAAAGGCGGAGAAATCCCGTAGATTCGGGACTTTTCCGCCTTTGTGGTTAAGAATAAGTTGTTCTACGCAAGATTTTTTGATTCTGCCGCTTCTCGTGGCAATGTCGCGTTTCGGATACCTTGTAGTATTTCCGAAATCATTGAATATATTGTCTTCGCCAATCCGGAAGCAACGCTGGATTTCTTGTCGTATAAAAAATTAAAAAACTGAAGGGAGCCGACGCGCAGGATGTCAATCATGCTGTACGAACACAACAGAGTCGCCTACGAGTCGGCTCTTTCTATGCTTGCGGAAACCGGGAAAGCGGCAATTGTCCATCCCACCGGCACCGGGAAGTCGTTCATCGGATTCAAATACTGCGAGGACAACCCGGACAAGAAAATCCTTTGGCTGTCGCCGAGCGAATATATCTTCAAGACGCAAATCGAAAACTACAAGGCGGCCGGCGGAGGGCAACTTGATAATATTACCTTTGCCACCTACAAAAAATTCTCTTTGTATACCGACGATGAAATTGCGTCGATGCAATTTGACGGGCTGGTAGCCGATGAATTCCATCGCGTAGGCGCGCGAATTTGGCAAAAGAATATTCTTGAATTCTTGAGACTGTTCCCGAATGTCCCCGTCCTCGGACTGTCCGCGACGGCGATCCGCTATCTCGACGGTCAGCGGGATATGGCGGAGGAGCTGTTCGACGGCAACGTCGCAAGTGAGATGACCCTCGGCGAGGCCATTGTGCGGGGGATTCTTCCCGCGCCGAAGTATGTCATGGCGGCCTTTGTCTACCAGAATGAGCTTGACAGACTGAAGAAGAAAATCGATTCGCACCGCAACAAGGCTGTCCGCGATGCGGCTGAAAAGTATTACGAGGCCCTGCGTCGCGCTCTTGAAAAGGCCGACGGACTCGACGTTATCTTTGACAAGCACATGGAGAAACGCACGGGCAAATATCTTGTGTTTACGTCTAATATCGACGCGATGCGCGAGTGTATGAGCCATGTTTCCGAGTGGTTCGGCAAGGTGGACAAAGCCCCGCACGTGTATTCGCTCTACTCCCTTGACCGGGAGACTTTGAAGTCGTTTGACGAGTTCAAAGCCGACACCGACACGTCGCATTTGAAACTCCTCTTCTGCATCGACGCGCTGAATGAAGGCATTCACGTGGACGACGTGGACGGCGTGATTTTGTTCCGTCCCACGGTTTCGCCCATCGTCTACAAGCAGCAGATCGGTCGCGCGCTTTCGTCCGGGAAATCCAATACGCCGGTCATTTTCGACATCGTGAACAATTTTGAAAACCTCTACAGCATCGGCTCCATCGAAGAGGAAATGCGTGCCGCCATCACCTACTACAACTACTTCGGCGACGGGGAGCAAATCGTAGCCGACCGGTTCAAGGTGATCGACGAGGTGCGCGACTGCCGGACGCTGTTTAATCAACTGGAGGAAACGCTGACCAACTCGTGGGACACCATGTACGCTTGTGCAAAGGCATATCACAAAGAGTACGGCAACCTCTATGTACCCGTTGATTACAAAACGCCGGAGGGCTATACGCTCGGCGCGTGGCTACGGACACAGAGGATGGTCCGCGCAGGAAAAGCAATCGGTGTCCTCGGCGAGGACAGAATTGCGAAGCTGGACGCGCTGGGAATGCGGTGGGAGAGCGTCAACGACGTGTCATGGGAACGCCACTACGCCGCTTGCAAGGCATATCATGCCGAACACGGCGACCTGAACGTCCCCGGCGATTATGTGACGAAAGACGGATTGACGCTCGGCAAGTGGATCATTTCTGTCCGCAACTATCGCCGTTATGGAATTAAGAGCAATTACTTCACCCCGGAACGCGAGCAGATGCTCGTCGATCTCGGCATGATCTGGGACACGAACGATTATCTGTGGCAGCGCAACTACGACGCGGCAAAAGCGTACTTTAGTGAACACGGCGACCTTGAAGTACCGAAAGGGTGTATTCAAGACGGCGTGAAGCTGGGCAATTGGCTGAATGATCTACGGAAGAAATATCGGCACGATCCGAATATTCGCGGCAAGCTGGACGACGAGCAGATTGCACAGATGGACGAACTCGGTATGCGTTGGGAATCCAAGAAAAACCTCGCTTTCGAGAAAGGCTACTCCTACGCAAAGGTGTACTCCGCCGCACACGGCGCGGCGGACGCTCCGCTCTTCTATGTCACGGAGGATGGCTACAAGCTCGGCGTATTCTTGAGCAAATGCAGAGAGAAATATGTCAAAGGCAAGCTAGGCGAGGCGGAGATCAAAAGGCTCAACGCCATCGGAATGGTGTGGAACAAATCCCGCAAAAACGACTGGTACGACTGCTTTGAAATGGCACGGACATATTTCCGGGAGCACGGAAACCTTGACGTCCCGCCCGATTACGTCGCCGACGGCGTTTGGCTGAATAAATGGCTGAACGAACAGCGACAGATTCTGATCGGCAACCGCGAGGGGAAAACCCTCACGGAGGAACAAATCGAAAAACTCCGTTCCATCGGGTTCACGCAGAATTTGAACAGTGAAAACAGATGGAACAGAAAATATGCGGAGTTAAAGGAATATTTCGATGAACACGGCGACTGCCGGTTGCCTGTCAGGTATACCGATTCGCAGGGAGAAAACCTGTACGTTTGGCTGTCCAACCAAAAACAAGTCGCAAAGCATGGCAAGATGAGCGCCGAAAGGAAGAAACTTTTGTCGGAAATCGGCGTCATTGCCATATAAAAAGAAAGGAGACGGCGAGATGATCGAGCTGTACGAACACAACCGAATAGCGTATGACTCCGCCGTTTCCATGCTTCGTGAAACCGGAAAGGCGGCGATTGTCCACCCCACCGGAACGGGTAAGTCCTTCATCGGCTTTAAGCTGTGTGAGGATAATCTGGATAAGACGGTTTTATGGCTGTCGCCCTCGGAGTATATCTTTAAGACTCAGATTGAAAATCTCAAAGCGGCGGGTGGGGACGAACCGCGAAACATCAGATTCTACACTTACGCCAAACTCATGAACATGAGCGAGGACGAAATCGCGGAAATCTGGCCCGCACTCTGTGTGTGCGACGAATATCACAGAGCAGGCGCTTCCCAATGGCAGTTGGGCGTACAGCGATTTTTGAAGCTGTTCCCCGACGTACCGATCCTTGGTCTTACGGCGACGGCGATCCGGTATCTGGACAATCAGCGGGATATGTCGGAGGAACTGTTCGACGGCAACGTCGCAAGCGAGATGACGCTCGGCGAGGCAATTGTTCGCGGAATTTTGAACCCACCGAAGTATGTACTGTCGGTTTTCGCTTATCAGAAAGACCTCGAAAAATATGAGCGCCGGGTCAGAACCGCCAAAAACCGCGCTATCCGCGACGCCGCCGAGAAATACCTCGAAGCCCTGCGTCGTGCTCTTGAAAAAGCGGACGGGCTGGACGTGATCTTCGACAAGCACATGACCGACCGCACGGGCAAATACATCGTCTTCTGTGCCAACAAGGAACATATGAACGAGATGATGGAGAAAACCGGCGAATGGTTCGCACGGGTGGACAAACATCCGCACGTCTATTCTGTTTACGCCGACGACCCCGGTGCGTCGAAGGCTTTCGCCGATTTCAAATCCGACAGCGACAGCTCCCATCTCCGCCTGCTTTATTGCATCGACGCGCTCAACGAGGGAATTCACGTTGAGAACGTCAGCGGGGTCATCTTGCTTCGTCCGACGATTTCGCCGATCATATACAAACAGCAGATCGGTCGCGCGCTGTCGGCAAGTAAGTCGAAAGAGCCGGTCATCTTCGACATTGTGATGAACATCGAAAACCTGTACAGCATTGATTCCGTACAGGAAGAAATGCAGATCGCTATGACCTACTACCGCTCTTGGGGCGAGTCGTCCTTTGTGGTAAACGAGCAATTTCAGGTTATCGACGAGCTCCGCGACTGCCGCGAGCTGTTCGAGAAACTCAACGACACACTGACTGCTTCATGGGATACCATGTATGCCTATGCGAAAGAATATTACGACCGGCACGGCAATCTGGAGGTTCCGCAACACTATAAAACGGAGGACGGCTACTCGCTGGGGATCTGGCTTAGCACACAGCGCAAAATTCGGAACGGGACGAGCAACGGGATCTTGGGTAAAGACAGGATCGCAAAGCTGGACGCGCTCGGTATGAGATGGGAAAGTGTGCGCGACGTGGCGTGGGAGAAAAACTACGCCGAGGCAAAAAAGTATTACGAAAAAAACGGAGATCTGCTTGTGCCCGCAACGATGCCCGGCTTGGGCATGTGGATCGCGAATCTGCGGACTGACCGCAAAAGCGGGATTCGAAACGCCTATCTCACGAAGGAGCGGATTGCAAAATTAGACGCCATCGGCATGGTCTGGACTGTGCCCGATTATCTCTGGGAACGCAACTTCTCCACCGCCATGGAGTACCACCGGGAACACGGAAACTTGAATGTGCCTGCGGCATACGTCGCCCCCAACGGTGTGCGCCTCGGTGCATGGATGAACAATCAGCGATCCAGACGTAAACGAGGATGCTGCACTTTAACGGAGAACCAGATCGCCGCGTTGGACGAACTCGGTATGGTTTGGGGCAACAAAAATGAATTGCAGTGGGAAACCGGATATGCCGCCGCAAAATCGTATTATGAAAAGCACGGCGATTTGAATATATCCGGGCTGTATAAAACGGAATCCGGCTATGCGTTGGGGAAATGGGTTTATCATCAGTGGGAAAAACAGAACGTCGGCAAACTGCCGCGCGAGTGTTATGACCGATTGAATGCGATCGGCATGCAATGGGAACGGGTCGATCCGTGGGAATACCGCTTTTCTCTTGCGGAAGCGTATTTCAAAGAGCATGGGCATTTGCGGGTGCCGGCAAGGTTTAACACGGAAGGCATAGATCTCAGTAAATGGTTGAGCGACCAACGGCAGATGTATTACGGAAATCGCAAGCAGAAGCTGACGGAAGAACAAATTCGGCGTTTAGAAGCCATCGGGATCGAGTGGAAAACAAAAAACGAAGCCATTTGGGATCGGCGCTATGCGGCGCTGAAAACGTATTTTGACGAGCATGGAAATATTGACGTTCCGAAAGATACGGTTCTCTCCGACGGAAATGACGGAAAAACCCTCGCCTTATGGATGACTGTTCAGCGCAGGTATTATCGGGAAGGGAAACTGACCGATGAGCAAATCAAAAAACTGGATCTCATCGGTATGGTGTTTGAGATTGCCGACACATGGGAGGTCGGATTCGCACACGCCGAAGAATATCGGAAGCTGAACGGCGATCTGCTTGTCCCGTACAAATACATATGCGCGGACGGATATACGCTTGGAAGTTGGATCTTAAATCAGCGCAACAATCATAATCATCCGACAAAGCACCATAATCTCACCGTCGAACAGACGGAGCGCCTTGAGAAAATCGGGATGGTATGGAGCAAATACGACAATGACTGGAATACAGCATATCAGTTAGCCGCCGACTATTACCGTATGAACGGAAATCTGCATGTTTCGGGCATATACAAGGCAAAAAACGGTTTTCGGCTCGGTTCGTGGGTGTATGCGCAGCGTGAAAAACACCGTAAAGGCGAGCTTTCGGACGAATACAAACAAAAGCTGGACAAGATCGGCATGGACTGGCTGTTCCCGATGGAACGGAAATGGGAGGAAGGATTTGCCGCGGCAAAGGCCTATTTTGCAGACCACGGAGATCTTGACGTTCCGGAAGATTACCGTCTCGGTGATTTTGCTCTCGGCGCATGGATAAAAAAACAGCGGGAAGAAAAAAGCAAGTTAAAAACTTCCGGCGCAAACGGGAATCAAATCAACAGACTGAACGCTATCGGCATGGATTGGAACGAATCCCCCGTCTTGATCAAAAAAGACGACAGTTCCGCCGGAATACGGTCCGTAGCGGTATAAATCGATAAAACAGACCGACAAAAAATTTCTAATTTTTTTGCGGGGGGGGGTAAAACCTACTTCTCTCTGACAAAGAGTAGGATGATTTTAGGGAGAGAAAGATTCTGATGGAAGAAAAGAAACGATACCCCAAAACCCCGGATGTACGGATTGAAAAAAAGATTATCTCAACAATTGAACAAATTGATCGGCATAAAATTCCGATTTATGGCGGTCTTTTTGGCGTGCATTGATTCGGGTGTGTCCTACGCAATACGAGCCTTCTATATAACCGTTTTAAAAGCAAAATAAAAAGGAGGGGGAAATATGACGAGAATCGAAGAAATACTGCCGTTGCTTTGCGGCGAGTTTGTCTGTGTGACAGACGGAGAAAAGAAGATTTTCAAGTGCAAGGAAGATCTTGAAAAGGCAGGACTATATACAAATCACACCGTATCCTCTATCTCTGTTCAGGACGGAAAGCTTGTGCTTGAATTGACCCCATGGCGAGTACCTATCGCAGACTTAAACTCCGAATGGGCGAAGGAATATGCAGAAAAGAACGGCGCGGAGCCGAGCTTCTTCTGAAAATATGGGAAATAAAGAATAGTAAACAGGAAGTATGCTTTCATGATAGAAACACAACAACGAATCATTCCGTTCAGTCCGCCGGACGTGGGCGAGCTTGAAATAGAAGAGGTTGCCGAAGCACTTCGATCTGGCTGGATCACGACGGGACCGAGAGTCAAGGAACTTGAGAGAAGAATAGCCGATTACATAGGCGTGAGCAAGGCGTGTTGCCTCAATTCCCAGACCGCCTGCGCAGAGATGGCTCTTAGAATATTGGGAATCGGCGAGGGCGATGAGGTCATCACTTCGGCATATACCTACACCGCCACCGCGTCGGTGGTCTGCCATGTCGGAGCGAAGCTGATTTTGATCGACACACAGCCCGACGGCTTGGAGATGGACTATGACGCCGTTGAAAGGGCGATTACCGAGAGGACAAAGGCGATCATTCCCGTCGACCTCGGCGGCGTACCGTGCGACTATGACAGGATATTTGAGATAGTAAACAACAAGAAGCACCTGTTCAAGCCGTCTAACGATATTCAAGCCGCAATAGGTAGAATCGCCGTCTGTGCGGACACCGCCCACGCCTTCGGTGCGAAGTGGCATGGCAGGATGGTGGGCAGTATCGCCGACTTTTCCAGCTTCAGCTTCCACGCGGTGAAAAATCTTACTACCGGCGAGGGCGGTGCGCTGACTTGGCGAACAATCGACGGTATCGACGATGAGGAAATATACCACCAGCTTCAACTTCTCAGCCTTCACGGGCAGTCCAAAGACGCGCTCGCGAAAACAAAGCTCGGTGCGTGGGAGTACGACATTGTCGGCACCTACTATAAATGCAATATGACCGACATCATGGGTGCAATCGGCCTGAAACAACTCGAACGCTATCCGGGAATGCTTGAGCGCCGTAAAGAGATCATCCGCCGTTACGACGAAGCATTCCGCCCGCTGGGGATTCAAACGCTCAATCACTATACTGATAAATACGAATCGTCGGGGCATCTTTACATCACACGAGTGCCGGGTATCACGCCAGAACAGCGGAATGAAATCATCATCAAGATGGCGGAACAAGGCGTTGCGACAAATGTTCACTATAAACCACTGCCCATGCACACGGCGTACAAAAAGATCGGCTTTGACATTAAGGACTATACAACCGCGTATGGACAGTATGCGAACGAGATTACTCTACCGCTGCATACTTGTCTTTCCGATGAGGATGTGGAGTATGTGATTAAACAGTACACAGAAATTCTAAAGGAATACATATGAAGAAAAGAAGTATAGGAATATACAGAAAGTATATAAAACGACTATTGGATATTTTCTTTTCAATTTTGGCTCTTCCTATTTTACTTGTGGTATTTATTATTGTTGCTCCAATCATCGTATTAGAAGATAAAGGTCCTGTATTTTATAACGCTCCGCGACTTGGAAAAAACGGAAAAGTATTCACGATGTATAAATTCAGGTCAATGAAAGTAAATGCCCCCGATCTCAGGAATGAGGACGGAACGACATATAATGCCGAGGATGATCCAAGAGTAACAAGGACAGGGCGTTGGCTCAGGAAAACGAGTATAGACGAGTTAATGCAGATTATCAATGTTTTAATAGGAAATATGAGTTTTGTGGGGCCAAGACCGGATTTGCCTGCTGCAATATCTGCAATGACAGATTATGAAAAAAAGAAACTGACCGTTTTGCCGGGAATAACTGGCTATAGTCAGGCTTATCATAGGAATCTAATTGAAATACATGACAGATATCAAGAGGATGTTTATTACGCAGAAAACGTATCCTTTATGCTGGATGTCAAAATCATTGTAATGACGATAAAAACGGTATTATTAGGAACGGGTGTATATCGTGATGAAGATGGAAAGAAAATTATTGAAAAGAGCCAGGTGAATAACGATGAAGATCAAAGAAGCCCCGTGGGAACAAAGAAACCTTAATGTAGTTGGATGCGAATTCTATGTTGATAGAAATGAATCTTGGGATTCCATAAGAGAATCCATCTTATGCCATCCAGCGGAATATAAAGTTCTTCATATAGAAAGCGGAAATACAGATGCGTTAACAGGGGCTCAAAGGGATGGCTTTGCCTTTGTAGAAATGAATATTCAATTGAGGGCAGAATTGTCGGTATTAACTGTCCCCAAAATATTCGATAGATTTATACCTCATATATCATATACATTTGCAGATGAGAAACAAGTTGAAGAAGTATTGTCGATAGTGGAAACAGGAACAATGTTCACCACCGATAAAGTTTCGGTTGATCCTTATTTTGGGCCCCAAATGGCTGGAAGAAGGTATTCGCTTTGGTCCATGGACGTGATTCAATCCGGTGCCAAAATGATGCTTGCAAAATACAAAGGAATGACCGTCGGCTTTGATATTCTGGTGAATCACGGGGAGGACATTGTAGAAGCATTTTTAGGAGGCGTCTTACCGGAATTCGCTAACAAAGGTTTTGGCTTTGCACCGCTATATTTAGCAATTGAGGCTTCCCAAAAGCTCGGCTATAAAAAAATGATCACTGGAGTATCTTCCAACAATCTGCCGATTTTGAAAATACATGAGATGTTTGGTTTTAAGACGGTCGATACATCGTATGCTTTGATAAAACATGAGCAAAGGAATCAATAGTTATGAAAAACATTAAAGGAGTGTGTTAGAGAAACATTCTCGGGGGGGGGTACTGATGCTCCATCAATAATGCGGGTGTAACCGGAAACAGTACCTTTTTGATGGCTTCTACGAAACAAATGCGTAAGATTTTTGATGTAAATTTTTTTGGAACGCTATTGTTTACTCAATATGTTGCGAGGCACATGGCAGGACAAAAAGAGGGGCAAATCGTAAACATAGCGTCTGTAAGAGACATGGAAATAGAAATAGAAGAAGGAAACATTCTCTACGGAGCGTCAAAAGCCTCCTTGATATATGCCACGAAGGTTATGGCTAAAGAACTGTGTCATTATAATATTTCCGTTAATGTAGTAGCTCCCGGATATATTCCGACAGATATAAATGCAGATAAGCCGGAAGCCTTAATTCATAATATTGTGCAAAAGACATCATTAAGACAGCATGGCAATGTGATAGACGTAGTTAATGCTGTAGCATTTTTTGGATCATCCATCAATTCGTGGACAGATCATGCGAGTTGACGGAGGATATACTGTGTAGCTAAAATTTTTTTGAGAGGTATTTAATGTGTGCGGATTGATGGGCAAAACAGCAGTTATTACCGGCACCAACAGAGGGATCGGAAAAGAAACTGTAAGAGTTTTTGCAGAGAATGGAGCGAATATTTTCGCCTGTGCTAGAAAGCAGAGTGATCAGTTTGAATGTGAGCTTGCTGCTATCAGTGAAGAAAACCACGTAAACATATTTCCGATTTATTTTGATTTGTTTGATTCGCAGGAGATAAAAGCAGCCGTGCGGGATATCAGAAAAACCGGGCTGCCGGTTGACATTTTAGTAAACGTTGCAGGCATTGCAGAAGAAAGTACCAGTTTCAGTATGACGACAATCGATAAAATGAAAAAAGTTTTCGACATAAACTTCTTTTCTCTGACACAGCTTACGCAATATATTTCAAGAATTATGATAAGCCAAAATCACGGCAGTATTGTAAATATATCTTCCATAGCTGCTCTTGACGGGACTCCGGCGCAATATGAATATGCGGCAAGCAAAGCGGCGGTTATTGGCGGAACAAAAAAGTTGGCAAGAGAGTTAGCAGCTTACAACATCAGAGTCAACGCTGTTGCTCCCGGAATCATTGATACGGATATGGGCGGAAAAATCGATCCCGCGTTAAAAGATGAAATAATTGCAAAGGTTATTATGAAACGAGTAGGAACGCCGAGAGAAGTAGCTAATGTATGCGCTTTTCTGTCAAGTGATTTGGCAAGCTATATTACAGGTCAGGTGATCCGTGTGGATGGAGGAATATAAAATGGCAAACGAGGATACCGTAAGACGATGTACAGAAGCTTCAGCAAGGATCCGGCGTGAAATTTTGAAAATGACATATGAGACAGGAAATGCAGGAGCGCATATTGGTGGCAGTCTTTCTATGGTAGAGCTTCTGGCTTGTCTTTATCTGGGCTGTATTCGATATGATCCTCAAAACCCGTGCTGGGAAAGCCGCGACAGAGTAATTCTCAGCAAAGGACATGCGGCAATGGCACTTTATGCTACATTGGCTGAGGTTGGCGCTATTGAGACTGAGGAACTTATAACATTTAAGAAAGACAGCAGTCGCCTTGGAGGACACCCCTCATTAAATGGCCTTCCGGGGATTGAATTTGCAAGCGGCAGTTTAGGGCAAGGGCTTTCATTAGGAGTAGGTACTTGCCTTGGGCTGCGTCGAAAAGGCAATGCAGAGTCGCGCGTCTATGTTTTTCTCGGCGACGGCGAATGTGATGAGGGCTCGGTTTGGGAAGCGGCGGCAAGTGCCGCACATTTCCATCTGAACAATCTGGTCGCCATTGTAGACGTCAACGGGATTCAATATGACGGGGACACCAACGAAATCTTGAATTTGAATCCGTTTGAAAACAAATGGAGAGATTTCGGATGGAAAACTGTTTCTATTGATGGCCATGATATAGGCTCCATTCTTGAAGCTTATAATTATGTTGGAGAGAGACCACTTGCAATATTGGCTCATACGATCAAAGGGAGAGGCGTTTCTTTTATGGAAAATAATTGGAAATACCACAACGCCAGTCTTACCAAGAAGCTTTATGAGCAAGCGTTAGAGGAACTGGAGGTCGCCAAGTGATTGAATATACAAAAAGAAATATCAGAAAATGGTCACTTCTAGGCCCCAGCGGGGCTCATGGGATAGCAGCACTTGAGTTGGCGGAGAGAAATCCCAATGTACTGATGCTGACAGCCGATTTATGTTTTTTTTCCGGGTTGGAAAGATTTAAGGTAGCTTATCCGGATAGATTATATAATTTCGGAATCGCGGAACAGAATATGATTGGAGCCGCGGCAGGTTTGGCGAAAGAAGGTTTTATTCCATTCGCCAACACTTATGCAAGTTTTTGCACATCCAGATGTGCCGACCAAGTAAGAGTTAATATGTCCTACATGAAGCTACCTATCAAGTTGATTGGCCTGACAGCAGGATATGCCGCAGGTATTTTGGGCGCGACTCATATGAGCGTTGAAGATATTGCATTTATGCGTGCTCTGCCGAATATCACTATTATTTCACCGGCCGATTGTACAGAAATAATAAAGGCTATGCTTGCTGCTTCTGAAACGGATGAACCAACTTATATTAGATTGACCGGACCACAGAACACACCAATTGTATATTCTGAAGATTACGACTTCCAAATAGGAAAAGCTGTAACAATTCAAGAGGGAGAGGATGTTTGCATAATTGCAACTGGTTCTATGGTATCCCATGCTATACAGGCAGCAAAACTTATGGAAAACAAGGGTGTTTCTTGTACAGTTTTGAATATGCATACAATTAAGCCGTTAGACATGCAAGCAATAATGAAAGCTAGTGAAAAGCACAGGCTTCTTGTTACCGCAGAAGAACACAGCGTTATTGGCGGTCTTTACGGAGCGGTCGCAGAGGTGTTGTGCAAAGAGAGACAGCATAAGCCGGTGATCCCATTCGGCATTAGTGATGTTTTTGTCCATTCCGGCAGTTATTCATATCAAATGAAGGAAAGCGGTCTTACTGCGGAAAGAATCGCGGATAAAGTTATTAAGCACATGAATAAAGGAGAAATCTGAAATGACCAACCTCGAAAAGTACAATAGCGCATTTATCACAACGTTTGAAATCACCGAAGAACAGCTTGCAGGACTGAAATATCAGGACATCGAAGCATGGGATTCCGTCGGTCACATGGGCTTAATTGCCGCCCTTGAGGACGCATTCGACATTATGATGGACACCGACGACATTATTGACTTCAATTCCTACGAAAAAGGCAAAGAGATCCTTTCAAAAGAGGAATATGGGGTAAAATTCTGATGGGAAAAAGTTGGGATCTTGAGAGCTTTGCGGAGAACATTGCTCTGAAAGAGGATAACGGACAATCGGTTACATATCGCCGTCTTGCCGAAGAAACGGATCGGATTGCCGAAAGCATCGGGCAGCGCTGTCTGGTGTTTTCCCTTTGCAGAAACGAAATCGGCTCGGTCGTTGGATACACGGCTTTTATTCGCAACGGGATTGTTCCTGTTCTACTGAACAGCCATCTGGAGGATGATCTGCTCCGGAATCTTTTGGACACCTATTCTCCGAAGTATCTGTGGGTTCCTGAAGATATGCAGAAAAGATTTCAGGGGATGAAAGCGGTTTATTCGTCCTATCACTACTGCCTTTTGGAAACCGGATACGGCAAGGATTATCCGCTTTATGACGAATTAGGACTTTTGCTCACCACCTCCGGCTCAACGGGTTCTCCGAAATTTGTCCGTCAGTCGTATGAAAACATCTTCGACAATGCGGGGTCCATTGTGCAATATCTGCACCTTGACGAAACCGAGCGGCCAATCACAACGCTGCCGATGAATTATACCTACGGACTTTCCATCATCAACAGTCATCTGCTTGTCGGTGCGACGATCCTTGTGACTGAGAAAACGCTCATGCAAAAAGAATTCTGGAGCTTTTTCAAAGATGAAGGGGCGACCTCCTTCGGCGGTGTTCCCTATACTTATGAGATGCTGGACAAACTCCGTTTTTACCGGATGAAGTTGCCTTCGCTCCGCACGATGACGCAGGCAGGAGGAAAGATACTCCCGGAGCTTCACGAAAAGTTTGCGAAATATGCCGAGGAAAACGGCAGGGAATTTGTGGTGATGTACGGTCAATGCGAGGCGACCGCCCGGATGGGGTATCTGCCCCCGGAAAAGGCGGTAGAGAAGAAAGGTTCCATGGGGATCGCCATTCCCGGTGGGAAATTCAGTCTTATCGACGCCGAGGGTCGGATCATCACCGAACCGCATACGACCGGCGAACTTGTGTATGAAGGCAGAAACGTAACGCTCGGATATGCCAAGAGAGGCGATGACCTGATCCTTGGCGACGAAAGGCACGGTAGGCTTGAAACCGGCGATATGGCGCAGTTCGATGACGACGGCTATTACTATATCGTGGGCCGCAAAAAGCGTTTCTTGAAGATATACGGAAACCGCGTCAATCTCGACGAGGTAGACCGTATGATCAAGGGCGAATTCGGAGTTGAAGCGGCAAGCGCAGGCGTTGACGACCACATGTATATCTTCCTGACCAATGGAACGCTTGCCGAGCAGGTACGCGAGTTTGTAATCAAGAAAACTAAACTCAATCCCGTAGCTTTTCAGGTCAAGGTGATTGATGAAATTCCGAAAAACGACGCCGGAAAGACGTTATATAAAGAATTGACCAAGTATTATGAGTAGACCGCAGCTGTTTTGCTTCACGTATGCCGGCGGCAACGCATCGTTTTTCAATGTGATAGAAAAGGATTTGCCGGAAATGGAAGTCGTTAAGCCGGAATACGCGGGACACGGAACCAGACATAAGGAACCGTTCTATCGGAGTTTTGATGAACTGTCCGATGATATGTTCCGATTGCTGAAAGAGCAATATTCCGGTGAGCGATATGCGCTTTTCGGATACAGCATGGGGACGATTACACTTGTTGAAGTTTTGAAAAGAATCCTTTCCGACTCAAGGATGAATAACCCCTGTCATGTATTTCTTGCCGCTCATGAGCCGCATTCCAAAACAGAATTATTTGGATATAGTGAAGAAAAGTTGGATGATTGGGTCAAAGACAGAACCGTTCGGTTTGGCGCCGTGCCGGAAACGCTGATAAACAATCAGAGTTTCTGGAGAATGTACCTCCCGATATACCGTGCGGATTACAGCTTGATCGGCAAGTATAGCTTTGAGAATCTATCGCTTAAAACGACAATCCCTGCGACGGTATTTTATTCCGAAACTGATACGCCAAGGACTGACATGGAACTTTGGAAAAAATATTTTACCGGCGACTGCACGTTTTATGAGTACGAAGGCACACACTTTTTCATTCAGACGCATCACACCGAGATGACAGAGATAATCATAGAAAAATGTATGGGAGGAAAGGAAAATGACATTTGAAGGGATATTAAATATTCCTCCGTATTCTCTTGACAGAACCAAAAAGGAAACTTTACTGACACAAAGACTTACCGAACTTACCCGCTTGCACAGAGCAAACTGTCCGGAATATGATGCAATGCTCAAAAGTATCGGCTTTGACGAAAGCAAAATTTCTAACTATTCCGAGATTCCCTTTCTGCCGGTACGGTTGTTCAAGGAATTGGAGCTTAGATCCGTTCCGAAGGAAGAAGTTGTCAAAACTATGACGTCATCGGGCACGACAGGTCAGGCTGTATCAAAAATATATCTCGACCGTGTGACCTCGTCAAATCAGCAGAAAGTCCTTGTCAAAATCGTATCTTCGTTTACCGGTTCTGGCCGTATGCCTATGCTGATCATCGATTGCCCATCGGTCATCAAAAACAGAGCGATGTTTTCCGCGCGCGGCGCTGGGATCCTCGGCTTCTCCATATTCGGTTCGGACAGGCAGTACGCCTTAAACGACGATATGCAGCTTGATATCGAGACTGTCGAAAAATTTCTCGAAAAACACAGCGGCGAGCGAATCCTGCTTTTCGGCTTTACATTTATGATTTGGCAGCACTTTTACAGGGAACTCGTAAGATTGCGTGACGAAACGGGGAAAACCTTTGATTTGTCAAACGGGATACTTATCCACGGCGGCGGTTGGAAAAAGCTCGTCAGCGAAGCGGTGTCGCAGGAGCAGTTTAAGAAATGTCTCACCGATGTGTGCGGACTGCATGATGTTCACGACTATTACGGAATGGTGGAACAGACCGGAAGCATCTATATGCAGTGCGAATGCGGACATCTTCACGCAAGTATATTCTCCGATGTGATCATTCGTGATCCGTATGACTTCCGCGTTTTGCAGCAAGGCGAAAAAGGGATCATTCAGGTGGTTTCCACGATACCGGAGTCCTATCCCGGTCACTCTTTGCTTACGGAGGACGAAGGAATACTGCTCGGCGAGGACGACTGCCCGTGCGGACGGCTCGGAAAATATTTTACCGTCACGGGAAGATTGCAGAATGCCGAGATCAGGGGGTGTAGCGATACCTATGCAGCAAAATTTTGATAAAGCGGCGCTGCGGAGCATTGCCTATCTCGTCGGTGACGAAAAAACGCTTTTGCATATGCCCGCTGTTCCTGCTAAAGTCCCTTTCGAGGATAACACACTGGAATTTCTAAACAATGTTTCCAAGAATCTGATGAAAGACCCAAGGAGCAAGGCATATTCGGATGTGATAACTTTGGCGTTCTGGCTTAGAAAGGCATCGACCTTAAAGCTACGCGAGCGGTTTGAATTTGACGACGGCAACTGCCACTTTGGAAGAGGCGTTGTGTTTCATATCGCGCCGTCCAACGTTCCCGTCAACTTCGCCTACAGCCTCGCGGCAGGACTTTTGACAGGAAACGCCAACATCGTCCGCGTGCCGACCAAGGCGTTTCCGCAGGTCGATGTGATCGCGGATTCGTTTTCAAAGGCTCTTGATAAAATGTCGGAGATGCGCGGATATATCGCGCTGATTCGGTATGCGCGTGACAAGTCTATCAACGATATTTTATCGGGAATGGCGGATACCCGTGTGGTATGGGGCGGCGACGCTACGATTTCGGAGCTGAGAAAGTCCGAGCTGCCTCCAAGAAGCACGGAGATCACATTTGCAGATAGATTTTCCATTGCGGTAATTGACGGCGATGCGTATCTTTCCTCGGATAACAAAGCCGGCGTAGCGCAGGATTTCTACAACGATACCTATCTCACCGACCAGAACGCTTGTACAAGTCCAAGGCTTGTTGTATGGCTCGGTCAGAATAAAGACGAGGCCAAAGCGCGGTTCTGGGATGAACTTCACAACATTGCCGAACGCAGGTATACGTTCCAGCCAATACAGGGCGTCAACAAGCTCACAAGCAGCTATCTTGCCGCCGTGAAAGTCCCCGATACCATGATAGAAAAACACAAGGACAATCTCATTGTGCGGGTAAAAGTCCCGGCAATCGCGGAAAATTTGATGGATTTCAAGGATAACAGCGGCTATTTCTTTGAATTCGATTGCGATAACATTCTTACGCTACGCCCGTTATGTGACGACAAGAGATGTCAGACCGTCGCGCTGCTCGGAGATTCCGGCATCATTCAGCCGCTTTTGGATTCATCGCCAAAGGGCATTGACAGAGTCGTTCCGATTGGAAAAACAATGGATTTTGATTTGATTTGGGACGGATATAACCTTGCGGAAAGCCTGACTAGAACAGTTGTAGTGGAAAAAACATGAACAGAAAATATACAGTCGGCAATCGAAAGGTTGCGATTATCGGTGCCGGGTATGTCGGCTCATCTATAGCTTTTGCTCTGACGATTCGGGACATCGCAAGAGAAATCGTTTTGATCGACGTCAATAACGAAAAGACAGACGGAGAAGCAAAGGATATAAGACACGGAATTCCCGCACTGGGAACTGCAGATTTATATGCAGGCGATTATCCCGACTGCGCCGACTGCGATTTGATTATTATCACCGCGGGAAGAGGACGCAAGGATGGCGAATCACGAATCGACCTCGTCGGAGAGAATGTAAAAATTATGAGGTCGGTCATCTCGGAGATTCAAAAATATTATACCAGAGGAATCATTTTAGTGATTTCCAACCCCGTCGATATTTTGACCTACAAGGCGGCGGAATGGATGGGGCTTCCGAATGGAATGGTGTTCGGATCCGGAACGATCCTCGACAGTTCCAGATTTGTGAGAATCATAGCCGATTACGTCGGTCTACATACAGGCGTCGTAAATGGCTACATAGTCGGAGAGCATGGCGACGGGCAGGTACCTGTGTGGAGCCATACGACCATTGGCGGGATCCCTATTGCCGAGTATTGCGAAGAAGTAAACTTGCCATGGAATGACGAGATAAGGCAAGAGATATCTCAAAAAACCAAGCGTATGGGCTCTGAAATCATTTCGGCAAAGGGCAGAACGCACTACGGAATTGCTGTTTGCGTGTGTCAGTTGGCCGATGCAATCATAAACCAGCGTCCTACGATAGCGTCGGTGAGTTCAGTACTCATGGGCGAACACGGTTGCCGTGGAGTTGCGCTGTCCGTGCCTTCGGTTGTCGGTCCATCAGGCGTGCAACAGCGAATTCGGGAAAAATGGGCGTCGGAGGAATATAGAGGATTCTTTGATGCGGTGGAGAATACAAGGAGTGTTCTGAGCCTAATAAAAAATGGATAGAATCGAATCCTTTGATAGTAAACGATAATTGCTGGGGGAATTCATAACTGTGAAAATTTTGTATATAGGAAATGTCGGGTATCGATTTAGTAATTTTTCTTATTCGAGTTCTGCAGCCGCCAAAGAATTAGGAATAGAATTTCATATAGCTGCTTCTTGGTCGGGATATGATGATATTAAGGATAGGGAGAATGATGAAGAAAAGTATGGTATTAAAATTCACCAGAATGACTTTATCAGAAATCCTTTTAACTTAAGAAATATTAAGGCATATAAGCAAGTCGTTCAACTTATTAACAAGGAGAAATTTGATATTATACATTGCAATACCCCGATTGGTGGGGTTATTGGACGGCTCGCGGGAAAAAAGTGTAAAGTCGGAAAAATCATATATCAGGCTCATGGCTTCCATTTCTGCAAGAACGCGCCATTAAAAAACTGGTTGCTATATTATCCCGTTGAATGGTTGCTTGCTCATTGGACAGATGTCCTCATAACCATCAACGAGGAAGATTACGCTCTTGCAAAAAAACATATGCACGCAAAACGAATAGAGTATGTGCCCGGGGTTGGTATTGACCTAAGTAAGTTTGCTCCCAACAAAATGACAGAAGAAGAAAAGGCAGCAAAACGAGCATCGTTAGGGTTAAGTGTTACTGACAGAGTTTTTGTATCCGTCGGCGAGGTCAACAAAGATAAAAATCATATTTTAATGATGAAAGCTCTGCAAAAGTTATGCAACAGCAATTATAAATATATAGTTTGCGGCAGCGGTCCCTTGAAGGAAGAACATGAAAAATACCTTCAAGAGAACGGCCTTGAAAATAGTGTAAAGTTTCTCGGATTCAGAACCGATATATCCGAAATACTTCAAATTGCAGATGATTTCGTCCATCTTACGAATTTTGAAGGTCTGCCAGTCGCGGTTATGGAAGCCATCGCTTCAAAAGTGATGACCATATGTTCAGCTTCTCGCGGCAACACCGATCTTGTCAAGGACAAGCGTTGTTTGTTCGATTATCGTTCCGTCGATGAACTCATACAGGCGATACACAATGTTGAAAAAATGAGTAAAGAAGAGCGCAACGAGATTATCGAAGATAACTATTCGCGTCTGCTGCCGCGTGAAAAATCGGCGGTGATCGGGCGAATGAAAGAAATATATGAAGAAATAGAGGAATCGAATTAAATGAAAATTTTAGCAGTAGGCGCGCACTTGGACGACATCGAAATCGCCTGCGGCGGAACGCTTGCAAAGGCGATTCGGAGCGGGCATCAGGTAAAAGTGCTCATCATGAGCAAATCGGGTTATACGAACATCTCCGGCAAGGTTCAGCGCTCGGACGATATTGCGGTGCAGGAGGGAACGAACGCGCTCCATACCCTCGGCATACAGGACATCGAGATCCTCGACTTTCCGACGAAGGACATTCCTTTCCGCTCCGACATCGTCAATGCCATCGACGTTTGTATCACCGAGTATCATCCGGACATCATCTTTACCCACCACCCGTTTGACACCCATCAAGCGCACGTCGGCGTGAGCAATTCGACTATAGCGGCAGCGCGAAGAAAGAATACCGTGTTTTTCTATGAGCCTATCACTCCCTCCGGTCGCTCGTATGTCGCGTTCAGGCCGCAGCTCTATGTTGATATTGAGAGTACGATTGATCTGAAAATCGCTTCACTGCGAGAGCATAAGTCTGAGTATAACAAGTTCGGAGCCGAGGATTGGATCGTCGGCGTACATAGCAGATGCGGGTTCAGAGGATACGAGATTGGAAAAAAATACGCAGAGGCGTTTGAAATATTAAGGGAAGAAATGAGCTTTGACAGCGGCTTCTCTTTGTGATGGATTTTGTTCGGAGGCTAAACAATGAGAGAATATATCGTCCTATGCAATCATGACCACTATAACCATTGCGGAATTGTAAGAACCTTAGGCGAGGCGGGTATCCGACCGGTTGTTATAGCGGTACATAATGATCCGCCGATGGCGACTGTCAGCAAATATACAAAGAAAAAGCACATCGTGTCCTCTCCCGAAGAAGGCATACGGCTTATTTTGTCTGAATACGCAAAAAGCAAAACCGAAAAGTCCTTTATACTGACCGGAGATGACGTCAGCGTTATGGCGCTCGACAGTCACTATGACGAGCTGAAGGATTATTTCTACTTTTTCAACGCCGGCGAAACGGGCAGAATCAAGCACTACATGAGTAAGGATATTCTGTGCGAGCTTGCCGAAAAGCACGGATTTAACGTAGCGAAGACATGGAAAGTGAAAGTCGGCGAAATACCTGAGGATATTGAGTATCCAATCATAACGAAGGCGATAAATTCGTACAGCGCCGAGTGGAAGAGCATTGTTTCGATTTGCCATAATGAGGACGAACTTAAAGAGGCGTATAGGAATATAAAGAGCGAATATATACTTCTTCAAAAATATATTCAGAAAGCGGACGAGCAGTCATATGAGGGAATAAGCGTAAATAGAGGAAAAGATGTTTTTTACATCATGCAAAATAATGAGATTTATCATATACCTGACAAATATGCTCTGTACTGGAAAAATAAAAATGTAGATGATAAATATTTTACTGAGCGTGCATCCAAGATGCTTGAAGAAATCGGGCTTGAAGGAATCTTTGAGTTTGAATTCATGGTCGGTGAAGACGGCAAACTGTATTTTTTGGAAATCAATTTCAGAAATACCGTTAACGGCTGGTCAACGACTGTAGCAGGGATGCCAAGTGTAATGTTATGGTGTAATTCCATGCTGAATGGTGTAATTCCTAAAGATTGCTATAAACCAATTCCGATTGGATTTACTACAATGGCAGAATGTTATGATTATGATTTACGGGTTAAGTCAGGAATGATCAGCAAGAAGGAGTGGCTGAAGCAGTATAAAAATGCTGATGCAAAGCTCTACCGCGGTCGACATGATTTCATACCGTTTCTGTCTTTTATGTGGTATAAGCTCACAAAAATGAACAGAAAGTAAGGAGAGAAACATGGAAATAGTCATTTCAATCAGTCTCGGTGTATGGGTAATGCTGTCCGGCATACTCAGCTATATTTATATGAAAAACGACGATAAGAGGGAAAACAAAAAGTGAATAACATATATTTTATCGGGATGGCAATATCCTTCATCATCTATTTGTTGATTGGTTTCATCGTTAGCCGCAAAGTGAAAAATGCCAATGATTTTTACGTTGCGGGCAGAAATGCGCCGGTTTTCCTGATTGTTGGTTCCATGATAGCCTCTTACGTTAGTACGGGTATGTTCATGGGCGACGCCGGTGAGTATTACAGCGGTATTTTCTCACCGATGACAATACTTGCGACCATGCAGGTCGCGGGATACATAATCGGAGCGGTATTTTTCGGGCGGTATCTGAGAAGGTCGCAAGTGATGACCATCCCTGAATTCTTCGGCAAAAGATTCTGCTCTGAAAAGCTGCATAAGCTTGCCACAATTACTGCTGTCGTTACCATGACGGTTTATCTGCTGTCCGTGGTGCAGGGCGTCGGCACGCTGATGCACGTTGTTACTGGCGTGGACTATAGGCTGTGCATTGTATTGGCGGTTATCGTTTTTTGCATCGTGACAGTGGCGTCCGGCTCGCGCGGCGTGTTGATTACAGATACGCTGATGTTCAGCATTTTTACAATTGCGCTTGTGATTTCCGTATTCGTCATTACCGGGAAAGCCGGCGGTTGGTACACGGTGGTGGAAAGGCTCAATAATTTTGAAGTTAAAGGTTTATTGTCATGGGGCGGCAATCCCGACTACATGTATGCCAATGGTGTTGAAAATGTAGTTTGGGGCATTGTTTACGGAATCGTTTGGTTTTCCGTATGTATGGTGGGGCCTTGGCAATCCAGCCGCTACCAGATGGCTAAAAATGAGCATACGGTTGTACGCTCGTCACTGTTTTCGGCATTCGGAATTTTTGCTCTCCAGCTTTTGGCAGGTATGGCAGCCGTCACGGTTAATCTTTTTGAACCGGATATGGAAAGCCCATCGCACGTTTTAATCTGGGCATCTATGAACATATTGCCTAAATTCCTCGGCGTTTTACTGCTTACAGGTGTTCTGGCGGCTGGGATTTCATCTGCGACAACGTTTTTGTCTCTCGTAGGCTCTTCTGTAGCCAATGATATGTTCCGTAAGAAGGGAAATTCCATACGAATCGGCAGAATTGCAATGGTTATCGTGAGCATTGTCGTACTCCTGCTTGCTGTGTTTAATCCCCCACAGATTTTGTGGATTATGTATTTTGGCGGTGCTATCGTTGCCAGTGCATGGATGCCGGTTGCTCTTGCAAGCGTCCTTTCCAAAAGGGTGACAAAAACGGGCGCATTTGTTGGGATGCTTGTCGGTTTCTGCGGCTGCTTCGCCTTGAAGTTATATTCGAATATTTTCGACGTTACTCTTCCGGCAGTATGCGATCCGGTGATTATAGGAATTATATTGAACTTAATCGGAATTGTGATCGGGTCTGCCTTTACAAAGGTGACGGAAGAAGAAAAGACGGCAAGGGCGCAACTGTTTGTTGTACCCGAATCGGAAAAGAATCCGGCAGAGGTTAAGAGAACGCATAAATACCTTATTGCTGGAATAGCTCTCGGTGGAGTAATTGCGGCCGTGCTACTTGTTGTTTGGGCAATTCCGGTGGCAATTCGGTAATTTGATCAAAGGCTATTTCAGCCCATATATGACGGTCAAAAGATTTGAAAAAGAGCAGGAATATAAAGAACCGTAGAAAATTTCTTCTGACGTCAGCTTGGACGGAGTGATCAGCGTGGAATTCCTGATCGACGAGAACGCCGACCTGTATTTTAGCGAAATCAATTTCAGGGTATCAACTTGGAGCTGGGCTTCCACCGTGGCGAGTATGAATCTTCCCCATCTCTCGAGCGAAACGGTGACATCCGGTAAGGTTCCGAAAAGAATTTACCGAACTATTCCCGATGACTTCACCGCTTTGGTTGATCCAATCGACTACGGCAAGCGCATCGATACCTGCAAAATCTCCTCGGCAAAATGGCTTGCGGATTTCAAGGATGCGGATGTGAAGTATTATTACGACAAGGATGATTTGGAACCGTATTTTACTATGATGCGGAATTGGGAGAAATTAACATGAAAATCACTTTTTTTATAGGTAGTATGGGGATGGGCGGAGCCGAAAGAGTCATATCGCATTTATCTAACCATTTTTCTGATTTAGGGTGGAATGTCGATATAGTTCTTTTACTTGATAATACTGTTGAATATAAATTGAATGATGATGTAAGAATTATTGATTTGCATGGCAAATACAAATCATATTATAAAAATATCTTGTTTTGGTGCAAAAACATAAGAAAGTATCTAAAAACAAGTAAACCGGATAGAGTGATTTCCTTTGTTGGGAGGATTAATGCGCTTGTGTTGTTTGCAAGTTTTGGGTTAAAAAACACTATTATTGTATCAGAAAGAAACGATCCCCAGAATGATGGAAGAAGCAAATTAATGTTAAAAATCTGTGATTTGTTATACAAACGAGCCTCAACTGTTATCTTCCAAACAAAGTATCAGGAAAATTGCTTTTCTAATTCGTTGAAAAATCATAGCGAGATTATTCCAAATCCTGTTACAGTCAAATCGATGCCTATAGAAAGGGAAAAGAATAGAGTTGTAACAGTAGGGCGTTTATGTGCTCAAAAAAATCAGACGATGTTTATCGATGCCGCGCATATATTGCAAAAAGACCATAAAAATTTGGTCTTTGAAATATATGGAGAGGGAGCACTTAAAGATGAATTAAATGAAAGAATAGACGCATGGAATTTGACTGGGGCCGTGAGATTGATGGGAAATAAAACGAATATACATGACTGTATAAACAGTGCAACAATGTTTGTACTTACGTCTCTGTACGAAGGCGCCTCGAATGTTTTGATAGAAGCCATGATGTTAGGCTTGCCATGTATATGTACCGCCTATCCCGGTGCAGATGAAATAATTAGTGACGGTTACAATGGCATATTAGTTCCTCAAAATGATTCAATGGCTCTGGCCGAAAAGATTGAATTTTTATTAAATGACAGCTTTGCCTGTAAGCGGCTCAGCGAAGGTGCAATAAACTCTTCTCAAAAATATATGTCGGAGAATGTTCTAAAAAAATGGGAAGATGTAATTCTCTATGGTTCAACTAATAAAACATTGTAAAGTGACCTTCTAAATTCTATTTTTATAGAAGCGCCTTATATTTTACTTTAACGAGTTTATTATAGAAATTGAAGACGGAGGGGAACCGAACAAAGTGCTGTTTTATATTGTAAATTTGTTTCTCATATCACTGACAGCTTGTGTTTTGCGAAAAAACAAAAGGCTGATGTACATTGTAATATTCATTTGGCTGTTTATGTTAGGCGCTCTTAAAGGAGAAGGCGTAGGAGCGGATTATTATTCTTATAAATCATTTTTTGAAATATTTTCACGAGCAGAGTGGTTTTCATCCTATGCTGATGTGGAGAGAGGATACATTTTACTTAATAAAATTATCTCTATTTTCACAAACAATTACCAGTGGCTACTCGCAGTTTGTAGTTTTCTATCAATAATCGGCGTAATTCATTTTATAAAAAGAAATGCATCCTTTCCTATTATCAGCATATGGCTATATATTTCAATGGGTTTTTATCAGTCAACATTCACTAGATTAAGGCAAGCTATTGCGATTAGTATTGTTTTGA
This sequence comes from uncultured Clostridia bacterium, assembly GCA_947588825.1. GTDB lineage: Bacteria > Bacillota > Clostridia > Oscillospirales > CAG-272 > CAKSQF01. The sequence goes on along the minus strand of CANPZU010000006.1, from coordinate 28,489 downwards.
TTGCTTATAAATATGCCCAAGAAAAGAAATTTTGGAAGTTTATTTTCTTGATTATTTTGGCATCACTATTTCATCGTACAGCTTTAATAGCGGTTTTAATATATCCATTTCTTCATGGGAAAAGAATAAACAAGCAAATCAATAAGTATCTTCTTTTGGGGTTTACCATTGTTACACTTGTAACATCATTGTTTTCTGCGCCGTTGATAAGGAGCATGGTTTCCTATTTAGGCTATTCACGGTATGCTGATCTCAAACCCGGATCAGGAGGATCATTGCTACTTGTTTATTTTCTGGTATTTTGTTATGTCTGGTTCCTATTCATGCGTTCCGAAGAAATAAATCCAAAACTGCAATTGCTTACACTATTGGCGGTAGGCTCTGTTGTTTGTCAAAGTTTTGCACTAACAATAACAATACTCAATAGATTAGGCGAATTCTTTTCAATTCCGATGTTTATTATGCTACCAAATACAGCCAAAGCTTTTGAAAAGAAGAGCCAAAGTATTGTTATAATTATTATGATGATATTATCTTTCGCATTTTATGTTTATTCCCTTTCAAATATGAATGGAACGGTTCCATATAAATTTATGTGGTAATCTAACAATTATTTTATAGAAGTTTATAGAAGCAAATTTTCAAGGAGCCTTTAAACCGATAGCATTATACAAGGAGAAACCGTATGAAAAACATAGTAATTATAGTTCCAACGCTAAATGGGGGTGGAGCGGAACGAACGGCAGCTAATTTATCTATGTTCCTAAAAGAATCATATAATGTTCACCTGATTGTTTTCGATGGGCGGGATATTGCCTACCCATATGCAGGGACATTGTACGATCTTCATATGCCCTCAAAGGATGGCCTATTTAATAAATTGATTACGTTTTTTAAGCGAGTAAATGTCGTAAAAACTATCAAAAAGGAACATCACTTTGATTATTCTATCAGTTTATTGATGGGTCCCAATCTTGTAAACGTTTTATCATATGTCGACGAAAAAGTGATCACATCAGTTCGTAATCAAATGTCAAAATCTCGAAATCCGGCAAAGGGCATCGGAGGTTATGTAGAAGAAAAGTTGATGAGGTTTGTTGGCAATAAATCATATAAAGTAGTAACCCCTTCTATAGGGGTTGAAAACGATCTTAAAGCTGCATACGGAATTCCCGCTGACAAGGTAGTAACAATACATAATCCATGTAACTATGAAATTCTTTTTAAAAAAGCTGAAAATAATAGCATTGTTCTTGAAACCGGACATGGATTAATAACTATGGGACGTCTAACAGAACAAAAAGGTCAATGGCATCTGATAAGAGCCATCGCCGAAGTTAAAAAGACTATTCCTGATATTAAATTATATGTTTTAGGTGAAGGACAGTTGGAAGAGCGACTTAAATGTCTTGTTAAGAATTTGAGCCTTGAAAACAATATAAAGTTTCTTGGCTATGTCGAAGCGCCACATGCTTGTTTTAAGTTTTGTGATGCATTCGTTTTATCCTCCGAATTTGAGGGTCTATCGAATGCCCTGCTTGAAGCGATGGCTTTTGGCCTTCCATGTATTTCCACTGACTGTTATTCGGGTTCTAGAGAAATACTTAACCCGGGTACAAATATAAAAGAACATCTCGAAGATATAGAGATGTGCGAGTATGGAATTTTAACTTCAGTTTGTGGAATGGGAGAATTTGACGCGACGAGTCCGTTGACAAAGGCGGAGCTGCAACTTGTTAAGGCAATTGAGCTACTGTTAAGAGATTCAGAACTTAAAAAGCATTACCACCGTAAAAGTCTTGAGAGAATTGCTGATTTTACACCTCAAAAAATCACGGCTGATTGGCAGACGCTCTTGAAATAACTTATATGGTTTTATGAAATTAAGGAGTTACTAGGGCGAAGCAAATGCGAAGAAAAAAATTATTGTTTAATACCGGAACGGCTTTATTAGCTCAACTTGTAACTTTAATAAGTGGTTTTATTCTACCACGGCTTATAATAGGGCATTACGGTTCCGAGGTAAATGGTCTTGTTTCGTCTATAACACAGTTCCTTGCTTTCTTTTCTATGATGGAAATGGGGGTTGGAGCTGTAGTACGAGCTGCGCTGTATAAGCCTCTTGCGGAAAATAATTATGAAAATGTCAGTAAAATATTAATCTCATCAAAAAAATATTTTCAAAAAATAGGGTTACTGCTTTGCGGCTATTCAGTGATACTGATGGTATATTTTCCTTTAGCTGTTGATCACGGAATAGGTTACATATCTACTGCTATTCTTGTTGTTGCTATTGCTTTTCAGTCTATAGCAAACTATATGATGGGTATTACTTACCGACAGTTGTTGAATGCTGATCAACTGGCCTATATTGAATACGGAATATCTATATTTACAACGATTCTGAATACGATCGCAAGCGTTGTTTTAATAAAAATCGGCGTATCGATAGAGATTGTTAAATTGGTCGCGGCGTGTGTTTTTATATTGAATCCTCTTTTGCTGAAAATTTATGTTAATCGGCACTATGATTTAAACTTTAAACTAAAATTGACAGAAGAACCGATTAAACAAAAGTGGAATGGCTTGGCTCAACATATTTCGACATACATTCTTAAACATACAGACACGCTTATATTGACGTGGTTTTCCACTTTGGAAAATGTTTCAATTTATTATGTTTATCACCTTGTAACAAATGGTCTTCAGCAGTTGATTGAGACGGTTACCGTTGGAGTCTCATCTTTGCTCGGAGATATGTATGCTCGTAAAGAAGAAAAGACATTGCAAGACACATTTTCGGTGTATGAACTTATTATACACTGCTTGGTGACATTCCTATACAGTGTGGCAGCTGTTCTTATTTTGCCGTTTGTCGCAGTATATACAAAGGGAATAAGAGATGCAAATTATATCGTTCCTGTTTTTTCAATACTTATAGTAGTAGCTAATGCTGCATATTGCTTGAGAATGCCTTATAACGCTATGATACATGCGGCAGGCCATTTCAGAGAAACACAAACCAGTGCAATTCTTGAGGCATGTATTAATGTGATTATATCCGTTCTTTTGGTACGACGATTTGGCCTTGTTGGCGTTGCACTTGGAACTTTAATTGCGATGCTGTACAGGACAATATATCTTGCGTGGTATTTACGTTCGCACATTCTTAAACGTCAATTTAGTATTTATGTAAAACACATGTTAGTGGATATTCTTGTTGTGCTTTGCATTTGGTTCAGCACAAGATGGATCGCACTTGGTAGCGAAAGTTGGATATCATGGATATGGATGGCTATTAAAGTAACAGTAATTGCCTTTATGGAATCGGTTTTGCTTAATACTGTTTTTTACAGGAAAATGGTAAAGAACAGCATAGATCTTATGTTTAAAAAGCAAAGGAGTAAAATATGAGAAAAATAACTGCTAAAGATCTATTCAGTATTTTGTCCTACAGAGGCTTTTTGCGTTGGATGCCTTCTCCCTTATTTCTAAAATTAAAGTACAGAATATACACGGGAAGAAAATTAAATCTGAATGATCCACAAACGTTTAACGAAAAACTTCAATGGTTGAAGCTTTATAACGCGGATTTCTTTAACCCATTGTATACAAAATTAACTGATAAAATTCAGGCAAAGGATATAATCGCATCTAAAATTGGTGAGCAATATATTATTCCAACAATTGGAGTATGGGATTGTTTCGATGATATTGATTTCGATAGTCTTCCGAATGAGTTCGTATTAAAGACTAATCATGATAGTGGTAGTGTTATTGTTGTAAAGAACAAAAATGAGTTAGACAAAGCAACTGCCAAAACAAAGTTTAAAAAATCAATGAAGGTCAACTTTTATTGGTACGGACGTGAACCACAATATAGAGATATTAAACCTCAAATTTTTGCAGAAAAGTTCATATCGAATAATTCTGATGAGGAATTAATGAGTAATCAGAAGTGTGGTAATTTAGAGGAATACAAAATTTTTTGCTTTAACGGAAAGGCAAAAATGATTTTGGTTTGCAAGGGGAAAGCACACGGTGCCGGGAGAACAAACGATTATTGCGATCTGGATCTTAACAGATTTCCGTTTACTTCGTTAAATCCAAATTCAGAAGGTGAACTTGAACGTCCTAAACAGATGGATAAAATGATTGAACTTGCTGAAAAGCTTGCAGAAGGCATACCGCAAGTACGAGTAGACTTATATCTTTGCAATGACAACATTTATTTTGGAGAATTAACTTTCTACCATAATTCTGGTTTGGCTGTTATTAATCCACAAGAGTGGGATATAAAACTTGGCAGCTGGATTGAGCTGCCGGAACGGAGGAAATAATATGGAATTAGTACTTTCAATCGCATTTGGGGTGTTGTTTATTATCTCGGCACTCTTTTACGGGTACATGACAAGCGACAGGAGGAAAGACAAATGAGCTTCAGCATTTATTTGATTGGTACCATAGTAGCAGTTATAGTCTTTATACTTATAGGTATAATTGCCGGACGCAAAGTAAAGAACACGAACGATTACTATGTTGCAGGTCGACGTGCCCCGGTAATTCTGATTGTAGGATCGCTGATCGCTTCCTTCCTTTCAACAGGCGCTTTTCTCGGAGATACCGGTGAAGTTTACAGCGGTTTCTTCATGGGAATTGTTATTGTCGGAATAATGCAGTCGTTAGGCTATGTTTACGGAGCAACATTATTCGGCAAGTACATAAGAAGAAGTCAAGCTAATACGGTTCCGGAGTATTTCGGAATGAGATTTGCTTCAAACCGCATGAGAAAACTGGCATCTATTACACTGATGTTTGGCGTTACGGCTTATTTGCTCTCTGCAATTCAGGGCGTATCTACGCTAATGACTTCTATCACGGGACTCGAATATAAGTGGTGCGTTCTGATTGCATGGGCGTCATTTACCATTTTTACGGTTTATTCCGGTTCCAAAGGCGTTCTGATTACAGATACTGTAATGTTCCTTGTTTTCCTGGTTGCAGCTCTTATCGGAATCCCGTTTGTAGTCAAAGCGGCAGGAGGATGGAATACCGCTATAACGGAACTGGCGCAGTCTGTAACCCGTCCCGGTATCATTTCGTGGACAAATAATCTGGATTATCTCTATCCTACCGGTGCAGAAAATCTGGTTTGGGCTATTGTTTACGGCTTTGTCTGGGCAGTTGTTGTAATGGTCAGTCCGTGGCAGACAAGCAGATATCTGATGGCTAAAAATGAGCATACTGTTGTTCGCTCATCAATTTGGGCATCCATCGGTGTAGCAACGGTGACGATGTCGCTTTATTTCACCGCTGCATTTGTGTATAAAATCAACCCGGATTTGAGTGATGCAAGCAGTAGCATTATTTGGGCGGCAATGAATGTTATGCCGGTTTTGGTTGGAGTAGTCATGCTGACAGGTATTCTTTCAGCAGGAATTTCTTCAGCCTCGACATTCCTTTCGCTGATAGGTTCATCGCTGACGAATGATGTATTCACAAAATACAGAGATACTACAGAGAAGAAATCTCTTACCGTTTCGAGAATTGGCATGGCAATCGTAAGCCTTATTGCTTTAGCATTAGCGTTCTTTAATCCTCCGCAGATATTCTGGATTATGTACTTTGGCGGTACTGTGATTGCCAGCTCGTGGGGAATTGTTGCACTGGCTTCTATTTGGTCGAAAAAAATGAGCGAACTGGGTGCTTTTCTGGGCATGCTGTTTGGCTTTTTAGGATGCGTGATACCCAAAAGCGTTTCGGCATTAATGGAGGTGACGCTGCCAATGTATTTGGATCCGTTTATTATTGGTATGGTGTTAAGTCTGATTGGTTTATTAGTAGGAAACAGAATTAAGAAACCGACAGAAAGTGATATAGAGCGATATGAACGGTTACATATTCGGCCTGAAAGCGAATGCAATGCGATTGAAGACAGAAAAACCCACAAGCTCATGTATGTTTATATTTTATATGGCGTAGCTATAGGCTTGTTCTTTATATTTGCCTATGCATTACCGTATATAAAAGCTCTGAAATAAAGATAAAAAACATCCTTGAAATGGAACTGTATCCATACAAAAAGGAATGGTTATTAACTGTTATATGGGCAAATAATTGGCCCCATTCTAAAGGTCAAAGACAGTTCAAGATATAATTCAATTTTAAACATAAGGATATTGCATATGACAAATCAAAATGTTGCATTCAATACCAAAACAATCCTCGTCACCGGCTCGCCCGGATTCATTGGCGCAAACCTCGTTACGCGCCTTTTGCGCGATCTCCCGTCCGGGCACATCATCGGCCTCGACAGTATGAATGACTACTACGACGTCTCGCTGAAGGAGTACCGCCTTGCAGAGATCGAAAAAGTTGCCGCGACCAGCCCTGTTAAACACACTTTCATCAAGGGTAACCTCGCAGACAAGGCGCTGATCGACGGTATTTTCGCGCAGTACAAGCCCCAAATCGTCGTGAATCTTGCGGCGCAGGCGGGTGTGCGCTACTCGATCTCTCACCCCGACGCGTACATAGAGTCTAACATCATCGGCTTCTACAACATTCTTGAAGCCTGCCGCCACAATCCCGTTGAGCATTTGGTGTACGCAAGTTCGTCAAGTGTCTACGGCTCCAACAAAAAAGTGCCGTACTCGACCGACGATAAGGTGGACAACCCTGTTTCGCTCTATGCGGCAACCAAAAAGAGCAACGAGCTTCTGGCACACGCCTACTCAAAGCTCTACAACATCCCCTCCACCGGACTTCGCTTCTTCACGGTCTACGGTCCCGCCGGACGCCCGGACATGGCGTATTTCGGATTTACAAACAAGCTCCTGAAGGGCGAGACCATCGAAATCTTCAATTACGGCAACTGCAAGCGGGATTTTACCTATGTGGACGACATCGTGGAGGGCGTCATTCGTGTGATGCAGTCGCCCCCGAAAAAAACGACCGGCGAGGACGGGCTTCCCGTTCCTCCGTACAAGATATATAACATCGGCAACAACCACCCGGAGAACCTTTTGGACTTCGTGGACATTTTGCAGCAGGAGCTTATCCGTGCCGAGGTTTTGCCGAGAGACTACGATTTCGAAGCCCACAAAAAGCTTGTCCCGATGCAGCCGGGAGACGTTCCCGTGACCTATGCCGACACAAGCGCATTGGAACGGGATTTCGGCTTCAAACCGCAGACAAGCCTTCGCGACGGACTTCGGAAATTTGCCGAGTGGTATAAAGAATTTTACAAAGTGTGAGGGATAAAAAATGAACATCGCAATTGCCGGTACAGGCTATGTCGGCTTATCCATGGCTGTGCTTCTGGCGCAGCACAACCGCGTCAAGGCGGTAGACATCATCCCCGAAAAGGTGGAATTGATAAATCACCGCAAGAGTCCGATTCAGGACGAATACATAGAGAAATACCTCGCCGAGAAAGACCTCGATCTAACCGCGACCCTCGACGGTGCGTCGGCATACCGCGACGCGGACTTCGTCATCATCGCCGCGCCAACCAATTATGACCCGCAGAAGGACTATTTCGACTGCTCCGCCGTGGAATCGGTGATCGAACTGGTGCTTGAAAACTCGGACAGTGCGATCATGGTGATCAAGTCCACGATTCCCGTGGGATACACCGAGAAAATGCGGGAGAAGTATCACACCGACCGCATTCTGTTCAGCCCGGAATTTCTGCGCGAGTCCAAAGCGCTTTACGACAACCTGTATCCCAGCCGCATTATCGTCGGCACGGATCTGCAAAACGACCGCCTTACGAAAGCGGCAAACACCTTCGCGGGACTTCTCAAGGAAGGCGCTCTCAAAGAAAACATCGACACCATCATCATGGGCTTCACCGAGGCGGAGGCAGTCAAGCTGTTCGCCAACACCTACCTCGCCCTGCGTGTCAGCTACTTTAACGAGCTTGACACATACGCCGAGATGAAGGGGCTGAACACGGCGGACATCATCCGCGGCGTCTGCCTTGACCCGCGTATCGGCGATTTCTACAACAACCCTTCCTTCGGCTACGGAGGCTACTGCCTGCCGAAAGACACGAAACAGCTCCTTGCAAACTACCGTGACGTGCCGCAGAACATGATGTCCGCCATCGTCGAAAGCAACCGCACCCGCAAGGATTTCATTGCCGACCGGGTATTGAAAATGGCGGGGGCATACGAAAACAGCGAAAGCTATAATCGTGAAAAAGAACGAAATGTCACGGTTGGAGTTTATCGCCTGACCATGAAAACGGGTAGCGACAACTTCCGTCAGTCCTCGATCCAAGGCGTTATGAAACGCATCAAGGCAAAGGGCGCGACGGTCATCATCTACGAACCGACGCTGGAGGACGGCACGACCTTCTTTGGGAGCGTTGTCGTGAACGATATCGAGCGTTTCAAGCATGAGAGCGACGCCATTATCGCAAATCGGTATGAACCTGTGCTCGACGACGTCGCGGATAAAGTCTACACACGCGACTTATTTAGAAGGGACTGAACGTCGAATCTACTTCGGCGGTTATCTGAAAGCATATCATATCAAAGTACATAAAAAAACGTCTTTTTAGTGGCTTTAACCTTTTGAAACAAGGATCATGGCATTATAAAAAATGGATTGAGTTAATGAAATAACTATGCGAGGAGATAATATGTGTAAAAAATGTTTAAAATGGTTTATCAAAGCCTTTTTCGCGGGATGTTTTGCCTTTTTCGCGATGACATTCTTCTGTATGTTTTATTATAATTCGCCCGTCCATTTCCCTAATTCAAGCGGAGCTACTGATCATATTTGGACACCAAATACGTTTTATTCCCAATGCAGAGAGGGAATTTCGAATGGCAAGACGAATAATGAAGGGTTTGCGAATTCCTTTGATTATGAAACTAGAATGAATATCAATGTTCTCATTATGGGCTCATCACATATGGAAGCGGGCAATGTGCTTATGTCAGAATCAACAGTTTCAAAATTAAATGCTTTGCTTGGCAGTAATACAGCTTATAATATTGGAATATCCGGACATACATTTCCAATATGCTGTAACAACCTTGAATCCGCCTTAATGTATTATCATCCATCTGAATATGTTGTTATTGAAACATCTAAACTGGATTTTACTGATGATGAATTAAATTCTATATTGGACGGTTCTATTTCGGAACTCGCCGATCATTCGGAAGGAATACTCGCTATGCTTTCTAAAAATCAATTTTTGAGATTAACCTACTATCAAATTAAGGGATTTTTGGAACAGGGCGGTGATAAGAAAGAAGCTGACATTTCAAACAAGTCTTTTGGGAATACAGTAGATAATTTACTTCTCGATAATGTGTTGTCATATATTGCAAATATTGCGTCAGAAAATGAAACCAATATTATCATTTGCTATCATCCGACCACGCAAATCAATTCAGACGGAAGTTTGTTGCTACCGGACAACATGGAGGATAGAAAAGTATTTTCAGATTTATGCGAAAATAACGGGATAATATTTTTGGATATGACGGATCGGTTCCAACAAGAATATAACACAAAACACATTCTTCCGCACGGATTCTGTAATTCATCTGTTGGAAGCGGACATCTTAATAAATTCGGGCATGAGATGATTGCTGAAGAACTTTATAAAATTATCGAACAATAAAGAGGTTAATCGAATGTCGTTTGCATCAATAGATTTTATCCTGTTTTTTCTCGTTGTATTACTTGGCACGATAGTTCTGCAAAAAGCGAAAAGCAATACTCCCAAGCATGTTTTTTTGCTGATTGCAAGTTATTTTTTCTATGGCTATTGGGATTGGCGTTTCTGCTTCCTGCTTATGTTTGTAACGGTCACGGCATACTTTACAGCAATTTTTGTAAGGAAGAAATTCGCTTTCGTTGCGGGCGTAACTGTTCCGCTTGTGGTTCTTGGGATTTTCAAATATTTTAATTTCTTTATTTCCTCATTTGCAAAAATATTTGCGGGGGGGGTACAGGAGTATTAAATATTATTCTTCCCGTAGGAATATCATTTTACACATTTCAAGCACTAAGCTATGTTATTGATGTTAAAAGAGAAAAAATAGCGGCAGAAAAGGATTTTGTAAAGCTCGCGCTGTATATCAGTTTCTTCCCGCAACTTGTAGCCGGACCGATTGTCAAAGCAAAGGATTTTTTACCACAATTGGACGAGGACAGAAAAGTTACTCTCAAAGGACTCGAATACGGCGTACAGCTGATGGTATTCGGACTCTTCAAGAAAATCGTCCTTGCGGATCATATTTCGGTATTTGTGGACGACATCTTTCATGCACCGACAGCATACAGCTGGGGGACGCTTATTTTGGCGATTGTTTCGTATTCCTTGCAAATTTATTTTGATTTTTCGGGTTACTCAGATATTGCGATCGGTTGCGCAAAATGTTTTGGATATGATTTCTTGCCCAATTTTAATCTTCCGTATATTTCTCAAAATGTTACAGAGTTCTGGCGCAGATGGCACATTAGTCTATCTACATGGCTGAAAGAATATTTATATATACCTCTCGGCGGGAATCGGAAGGGAAAAGCGAGACAGTATTTTAATCTCTTTGTTACTATGCTTTTGGGTGGTCTTTGGCATGGAGCAAACTGGACATTTGTATTTTGGGGCGCCTTAAACGGCTTGGCATTATGTTTGGATAAACTTCGAAAAAGAAATGCTTCTACTATATTTGGAAAAATAGTGGGTATAGCTACTACATATTGTTTTATAACATTTACTTGGATATTCTTCCGTGCGGATACTTTTGGGACGGCATGGAGCGTGATCAAGGGTATTTTTACGTTGCAGAGCGGAATTGTTCAAAATTTCATGTGGTCGTATGTTTCAATCCTGTTTATTGTGATCGCAACAGCATTTGCAGTATTAAAATCAAAGAAAAAAGAAGCAACAGTAAATGGATATTATCCTATTGTTAGCTTAAACAGCTTTTGGGGACTTGTTGCATTCTTTATTGCTTGTGGTATGCTTGTCGCACTTGCGTTTACGGGGGAAGCTCCATTTGTTTATTTTCAATTTTGAGATACACAGAAATATAGAAATATAATAGAAAGGACTCAGTTAAGATGACAGGCAAACTCATGCTTTCCTTCCTTGCCGGATTTGCGGCTGCGTCAGGTGTTGCGTTTGTCCTGTGTCGGAAGAAGTGCAGGAAAAACCCACCATCTGCCGTAGAACCTACGCCGGATGAAGCCGCGCAACCGAAACCTACCCCTTCCGAACCCAAACCGGGTAGACCCCTCGTAGGTGCGCAGAACCCGTTTGCCACGTCGGAGAACCCGTTCGGAGAGCCCGGTCCGATTATTGAAATCGACCCGGCGCATAGCGTGGAACAGCCTGTACGCCCGGACGGCTTCACCTATCGCGACCTTTTTATCGCTCCGACCGGCAGCTTTGCGTCCTACCGCCTGACGATCAAGAAAGTCGATACAAGCCTCGACTACCGCTACGGCGTCGCGGACTATAACGTGAATACGAGACTTGCGACGGACATTCCGGAGCGCGGCTGGTATAAACCGAAGGACGGCAAGGTTACGTTCCCGATTCTTTTCGGCGCGGCGTTCGTCGTCACCTCGGACGGCGCGGTCGAATCGCAAACCAGTACGCCTGCACAGCGATTCAACGCCGGCAGGGGCGTCAAGGTGGTTGCACCCGGCTCGGAGCAGTTCTACATCATGCGTCCCGTTATTCCATCCGCCGTGGTGCGAACCGGCAACACATTGGTGATTCGCCGCACCTCGGTTACAGAGCAGTACGCCCTTATCAATCTGAAAACAGGCTATCCCGTATATATGTGGATAGACGGCAACGGAGGCGACCTCGGCTTCGATTACGAAACCTTCCCGACAGAGCCTTTGATGGCGGTGACCCGTGCGAAAGATTATAACGCGGGACGCATTGTCCCGTCGCGTCTTATGCTGATTCCCGGCGCAGACCCGGCAAATACCAAGACCGGCTTCGATGAGCGAACCGGTCAGGGACTTCTGATCATAGAAACGACAGAGGGCTTTGCATACGCCATCGCAAAGGAGAACGGCGAGATTCTGACGGAAAAGGAAAAGATATTCTGGAGCGTTACAGCGGACACAGATGATATAGACAAGGGTATGACCGTGACCGTCAACGAGTGGGGCTTTTATGCGACTCCCGCGGTCGGCAATCAGATTCGCTTCCGTGTGCCGCCGGGAGGAAAATACTACATGGTCACTCGTATGGACGACGGCACCGTAGTCCGTTCCGAACTGCTTCAGGTTCCGTCTACCGGGAAGAATATCACCATCGGCGACAACCCGCAGCGCGGCAGACCGAAAACCTTGATAAAAATCGATCCGGTTTCCGAGTTTGCGGAATACGCCACGGTGGACAAGCGGACCGGGCAGGTTAACGATTTCGTTCCCGCGCCGAAAGACCTCTATTTCATGCGTATTGAGACCAATATCCCCAAGGATCAAGTGGGCATCGCGGCTCGTCCGCGTCCCTTCCCATCCGAGCAAGCGGACGCCGCCGCCTTCCCGCAAGCAAAGGACGAGACAATGCAAATTCCGACCTTACAGCGTGTACAAGCAAGCGACCTTCGCAGAATCGGCAACGAAATCACGGTGACAAATACCGCAGAGGATCAGGAATATGCGCTGTATGTCCCCGGTACGGTAAACGCCGCGTCCGAATGGATGAAACCGGTAAATGGAGAGGTGGATTTCCTGCGCGTCACGGGCGATGTTCGCGTCGTGACCCGCAAATCCGTCACCGAACCGCTGCCCGCCATGACCGTGCAGGCGGACGGCGTGTAACGAAAAAACATTTCAAAGGAGGGCTTGAAATGGATTCTACAGGCAACAGCGATTTTCTCGCGTTTCAGAGAAATATCCTCGACAAATCGCCGCAGGACGTTCGGGCGTACTGGACACCCGAGCGAAAGAGGGCGGCGATCCCCGCGCATGGAGCTGATACGGGAGCGAACACGGCAGATGCACCTGACATGACACCGCACGACGGTTCCAATGCCGCCCCCACGACCGACCCAAAGCAGGCTGACCTGAGCAAAATGCCGTTCATTACGGGCGGCAAGTTATTCTTCACCCTCGACGGCGTGGATTACGTCGCCAGCGGAAACATTTTCATGAAAAACAATTTGCTGCTGACGGCGGCGCATTGCGTGCAGGATGACAACACGGGACACCTCGCCGAGAACTTCGTGTTCGAGCGTTGCTACACGGGCGAGCTTTCCACGGAGGATTTCACGTTCCGCACGGTCGCGCTCAAAGAGCAGTGGTACACCGAAAAGGACAACAAATGGGACTACGCCATTGCCGTTCTGAACCGGGACTCCACTGTCGAAAAGCCGCTGCAATACAAAATCGAAAATCTTCTCGGCAGGACTGTAACCGCATCGGGCTACCCCACGGATATTTTCGACGGCGCACAGATGATGTACATAATCGGCGCGGTCGATGAAAGACCAGATTCGTGGATGATCCGCGGCGGCAAGCTGTCAAACGGCGCTTCGGGCGGCGCATGGGTGCTGGAGGACGGCGAGACGGTTGTGGGACTGAACTCTTTCAGCGGAACGACCGCAAAAGGCGTGCCCTATATCGGTTCGCCGAAATTCGACGCGGAATTTGACAAGCTCTATAACTACGTTTTAACACTGCTGTAACGAAGGAGGGACGCAGATGAACAACAACCCAAACGGCGGGCGATTTATGCCAATGCAGCTTGGCAGCATCGACAACTCGCCCCATGACATACACGAATACTGGACGCCGGAACGGAAGAGAGCGGCAACTCCCGTCATAGGCGGAGCACCTGTTTCAAAAAGAATGCCGAGCGCGGACAACGCTCCGCCTCCCCCACCACCGACCGATCCGGTGCAGGCAAATCTCGCCGAAATGCCGTTCACCACGGGCGGGAAACTGTTCTACTCCATGAACGGCAAAGACTTCGTAGCGAGCGGCAACATTTTCATGAAAAACAATATGCTCCTCACGGCGGCGCACTGCATACAAGACAAGGATTCGGGCAGTATCGGAGAAAACTACGTCTTTGAGCTCGACTACACGGGCGAGCTTTCCTCCGAGGACTTTACCTTCAAGACCGTGGCTTTGCGTGAGAATTGGTATCAGACCAAGAACGAGAAATACGATTACGCTATCGCCATTTTGGACAAGCCGTCGAAAGTCGCCACGCCTCTGCGCTACACCACCGACACCCAAATCCGTGACAAACAGATCACCTCGATGGGCTACCCGACAGCCTACTTTGACGGTGCGCAGATGATGTTTGTCAAAGGACTTATCGTCCCGATTTACGGACATTGGGCGATGTTCGGGAGCAAGATGGGCGCGGGCGCGTCCGGCGGTGCGTGGGTGCTCGACGACAACGTGACGGCGGTAGGTCTAAATGCCTATGTTTCCGTATCCGGCAAGGAGATTCTTTATTCCGGCTCGCCGCTGTTCGACAAGGAATTCGATAGCCTGTATCAGTACGCGCTGACATTGATGTAAAAGGAGGCAGAACATGAACACATTACGTTATTTGAAACTTCAAAACGACGGCGCGTTCGTCGCGCAGATTGTCATGGAATACCGCGAACGCCATACAGACGGACAAGGAAATGTCAGCTTTGCCGGTGAGTGGAAAAGCTGGTACACCGCCGGATATAGGGACATTTTGCAGTATGCCGAGCGCTCGGTCGATCTCGCAAAGGATTCCAATATTCCGAACGGCTCGCAGGTGCGCCTGCACGTCTATGTCGCGGCGGGGTACAGCAATCCGTCGGTGCAGCAGTACATATTCGACAAGGACAGCGGCGCACAGGCTGTATACGAAATCAGCGGCACGACGCTGAACAATTATCTGAAGCTCGTTTCTTACGGTTGATAAGATTGCAGGTGATAGTGCTTTACAAACCAGACGAGCATCAGCCGCGGCAATTTTGAGGGAATAAGATATGCCGAACTATGCCAAAGAAGACTATACGCCGGAGGAAATAAAGTTGTGGGAAGCGATTCGTCAGCATGAAGGCGAACCGCTTTGCACAGTCAAAGGTCTGACGTTTACTTATCGCATTCGCGGCAACGAACTGCTTGTGGATCGAAAAGAAAAATCCATCACCCGCGCCACCGTCAATCGTGCCTTTCGACGTGCGACTGCTAGTACGGAGAAGCTGACCGGACCAAAGCAGCTCGGAACCTTCGGCGCAAGTTATCTGTTCCCGCTTTTTTGTGAGCTCGGAATCTTGAAGTGGAAGACAAACGAAGTGCTTTCGAAACCGGATAAACCGGAGCAAACCGTCGCAAACCTCGCAGGAAGAAGGTAGGACGCATGAAATATGACTACCTCGTCGTCGGGATGGGGCTGTACGGCGCGACGTTCGCGCAAAAGGCGAAGGAAAACGGGAAAACCGTTCTCGCGGTGGACAGACGGAACCACATCGGCGGGAATGTCTATACCGAACGCATCGAGGGCATCGACGTACACCGCTACGGGGCGCATATCTTCCACACGAACGACGAAGCAGTCTGGGATTACGTCAATCGCTTTGCCGTGTTCAACCGCTTCACGAACAGTCCCGTCGCGAATTACAAAGGCGAGCTCTACTCCCTCCCGTTCAACATGTACACGTTCAACAAAATGTGGGGCGTAACGACGCCGGACGAAGCGAGACAAAAGATCGACGAACAGCGGAAGTCTGCCGGGGTTGCCGAGCCGAAAAACCTTGCGGAACAGGCGATTTCCCTCGTCGGGACGGACATCTACGAAAAACTGGTCAAGGGCTACACGGAAAAGCAATGGGGTAGGGACTGTAAAGACCTTCCCACGTTCATCATCAAACGCTTGCCCGTGCGCTTCACGTTCGACAACAACTACTTTGACGCGAAGTATCAGGGGATTCCCGTCGGCGGATACACGAAGTTGGTCGAAAACATGTTGGACGGCATCGAGGTGCGGCTGAACGTCGATTACCTCGCACACAAAGCCGAACTGGACAGTTTAGCGCATACGGTCGTCTATACCGGTCCCATCGACGCATACTTCGGATACTGTTTCGGTCCTCTGGAATACCGTTCGGTGCGGTTTGAAAAGGAACTACTCGATACGCCCAACTACCAAGGCAACGCGGCGGTAAACTACACCGACCGGGAAACGCCGTGGACGCGGATCATCGAACACAAGTGGTTTACGTTTGGCAAGGACGAAAACGGCAACGACCTGCCAAAAACGGTGGTCAGCCGCGAGTACAGCGAACCGTGGAAACCCGGCGGAGAGCCGTACTATCCAATTAACGACGAGCGAAACAACGTCTTGTACGCAAAATACCACGCCCTTGCCGAAAAAGAGCCGCACGTTCTGTTCGGCGGTCGGCTCGCGGAATACAGGTATTACGACATGGACCAAGTCGTCGCCGAAGCATTAAAAATGACGGCGTCTCTGTGACGCCGCAGATACTTCGCAAAAAAGAAAAATGACAGAGAAGAAAACATAAGATACCCCAAGAAGAAATCATACCATTCACCCACATATACGGAAGGTATCGCCATGCACATTCACAGAGCAATGCGTATTGTCCTGATCATTTTAAGCTCCCTCATCCTCGCATTTATCTGGCTGAATTCTCTTCTTCCCGCGGAAATTTCGCAAAAAATAAGCAACATGGTGCAGAAGATACTCGGCATCGACTCCACGCAGTATGCGGTTCGCAAGGCGGGACATTTTACGGAATTCCTGTTTTTGGGGCTTTTCCTTTCCCTGCTTGTGAATACTGTCGTCAGACGGTTAAAGGATCGCGTTTTCTGCCTGTCCTTTTTCGCGGTATTCGTTCCGCTGATGGACGAAACGATTCAACTGTTCAGCCCCGGAAGAAGCGCGGAGGTCAAGGATATTTGGATCGACATCGGTGGCTTTCTTGTCGGGTGTGCTGCGGCGGTTGTATTATTGTTGATTTCCGCTTTCATTTCAAGTCGCCGTTTGAAAATAAAAACAACGAAAGATCGTATGAAATATGGAGAATAGCATATCGAACATATGGGCGATAACGCTCGCTCTGCTCCGCTCGGTCGTCGCCGACAGGCCGCTACCGGACGGTTTTTTGCGTGCGCTGACGGCGGAGCAGATTGCGTCTGTCTATCAGATTGCCTGTCGATTTGACCTCGCGCACCTGATCGCGGTGCCGTTGACCGCAGACGAAACGCTGAAGGGCGACCGCACCGTCGAGCCGTTCCGACAGGCCATGTACCGCGCCGTCAACCGCTATGTGCAAATGGATTATGAGATCGGGCGGATCGGCGAGATATTCGGCCGAGAGCAGATACCGTACATTCCGCTCAAGGGCGCGGCCCTGCGGCAGTATTACCACGAACCGTGGATGCGCACCAGTTGCGACGTGGACATTCTTGTCCACGAAAGCGATTTGAGCCGTGCAGTCGACAGCCTGAAAGTTTCGCTGTCTTACGTTCAGACCGGTCGGACGCCCCATGATATTTCCTTCAAGGCACCGGGAAACGTGCATATCGAACTGCACCACAGCCTTGTCGAATCCGACCGGGCGGCGAGAGCGTCCGAAATTTTGGCCGGCGTCTGGGAGAAGTCCGAAGCGGAGGAGAACACCTGCCGCTATGCGATGTCGGACGAAATGTTCTATTTTTACCACATTGCCCACATGGCGAAACACTTTGAAAACGGCGGCTGCGGGGTGCGACCGTTACTCGATCTGTGGATCCTGAATCACAGACTGCCCTTCGATTGCGCAAAACGGGAGTCGCTCCTGCGGGACGGGGGACTGCTCAAGTTTGCTGAGGGGTGCGAGGCCCTTTCCGAGGTGTGGTTTGGCGGTGCGGAACCCGATGAACTGACAAAACGGCTGGAGCAATACATTCTCGGCGGCGGAATGTACGGAAAAATCGAAAACATGGTCGCCGTGCAGAAGAATCAGGACGGCGGGCGGCTCAGATACATATTCAAGCGACTGTTCATGCCGTATGAGAAGATCAAAAATGTTTACCCCATCCTGCAAAGACACAAATGGCTGACGCCCGTGATGGAAATTCGCCGCTGGTACGACATGATTGCCACCGGGCGCATGAAGCGCACGGTGTGCGAGCTGCAAAGCCTGAAATCGAACGGTGGAGATAGCGGGATCGCCCGCTTGCTTCGTGAGCTTGAATTAAACGGAAATTGACCGTCGACCTAAAAATATTTTCATTTTGTTTCCCAAAGAAGAAAGTCGTTAGTAACGGAATACTATTCTGCCGTTTTCTCCAAATTTCCTATGCTGGGCGACTTGCGTTCTCCCTTTCAGGCACTCAAAGTGGGCTACCATCATTGCCATCAAGATTACCATCATTACTGATATTGCCAATTCTAAAATTCGGATGCAGACAGAATTGAGATAGAAAATAAGTGTGGTCATCATCCTTTTATTTTATAACAAGCCATTTGCCTGCTTTTGTAGATCCTTCTCTGACAATATATCCCTTTTTCTTCAGTGCAGTCATAGCTCGTTCAATCGTGGGCATGGATAACCCAACTGTGTCAGCAATGGATGCAACGGTCACCGATGGATTTCTTCTGATTTCTTCAAGTACACATACCTGCGTTTTATTTAGATCAGGATACTCACTACCGTTTCTCCCATCATTTCTCCCATCATTTCTCCTATCATTTCTTCCATCACCCTCATTTCTTCCATCATTTATACCATCAGAATCAATCTGCAAAGTGAGGGTAATGCGATCTGGGTCGATTGTTTCAACTAAACTCGGTTTCTTAAATCCATTATCTTTCCAAACGCTATACAAATTACACAGGCCCATGCCGGAACGTTCACCGACATCTATGAGAGAAAACATATTAAAAATCCTACCGTTACGGGCATCACTGATTCCACCGGCAATAGCTTCGTCAATGCCGATACGGAATGTGCCGGGATTTGCAATGGTAATTTTACGAAATTCTTTGTCTATGACAATTCCACGCCTTCCGTAGTAATCTGCATGGATCAGAGCGTTGGCAAGACATTCTCTGAGGGCTTTGTGAACAGGTGTATCATCGATTCGCATCAGATTCGAGTCCAGCTTGAACGGCTTCTTTACATCAGCAGTCAAACGGTCCATGACCTTAAAGTAAAAATCGAAGATGTTGCCACTCCAAGTACCGTCACCGGAGCTGACACGATCAGACCAGCGTGTGTTACCTAAATGATGTTCACGGTAATCCAAAAAGTAATTTGGCAATTCATCGACGATGGTTATGAAATTTCCAAAGAAGATCAACCCGCCGAGTGTCGGATGGATCCTCCCATCGTTTTGACTTTTCTTAGCTGCACCGATTTTAATAAGAAACTCATCATCGTCAAGTTTTGTCCAAATATGATCATCCTTCAGATTTTTGAAAATCTGCCGATAGCTGCGAATGGACTCCGGATTCAGATCTTCGATCGACAAATTCTCAAGCACAAGCGCATCTTGAGTTGTATCGGTCTGATCTCGAAGCATTGACTTTATTTCCTCTTTTGAGCAATGATAGTCGCCTTCGTGGTTCCGGCGGAATGTGCCTCTAAACATATCCTGACCAACATAAATCGGTTTTTCACTTCGTTCGGCGCGAGGTACTTCGATTACGATAAAGGTCTTCCCGTCATAGTTCATGCTGTAAACATGATTTTCAAGGAGAATGTTGGCGCTGATCTTCTGCCTGTTATTCAGTGTATTCCAAATATCAGAGAGCATCTTCTGCGAATTTTGAATGCCTACCGGAATAAACTCTCCTGTTGTTATATTTTCTTCGACTCCGAGGATGATCGTTCCGCCAAATGTGTTGGCGAAAGAAGAGTAGGTTTCCCAAAGGCTATTCGGCAGTCCGCCTGCAGCAAGTTTCACCTCTACGGATGCCTTTTCGTGGTCGGTTAATACAGCCGCAAGGTCAATCATTTTGATTCCTCCTCTGTTTTAGACATTGACTTTACATATTTTCCGTTTTTTATGCGTGCGTCAGCAGGCTTTTCTGCGTCCTCCGGAATGAGCCATGTGTTGCCGATTTTTTGTGCTCCGATTATTCTGCCCTCTGAACAAAGAACCGCGATACGCCGATTGGATAGGTTCCATTTCTTACCGGCATCGATTGTTGATATAAATCCCATTGCCGTTACTCCTCTCATCTGCACTCACTTATATTATATTCATTTTGAGGAATAAAATCAAGAGGTTTTGAAAAAAGACACCGTAATTTTACAATTCGCGTCGCAGGGTACTCCTAAACAAGGTCGATCTCCGTCCTAAATCCGAAAAATATTTTCATTTTGTTCCCCAATATAGCCTAAAAACATTGTATAATATTCATGGATAAAATCGGTCAAAGATAAATCCGACAAGGAGAAAAAACAATGGGGTGAATGGAAAAACAAGACTTCTGTATCTGCTGAAATATCTGTATGAACAGACAGACGAAGATCATCAGGTCACGACCGCTGATATAGAGAGGCACTTTTCGGAGCTTGGCGCTGTCGTAGACCGCAAGACCGTTTCGGCCGACATTGCCGCCTTGCAGGACTTCGGTTATGACATTGTATCTCACCGGGGTACGCAAAACAGTTATTTTCTCGGAGGCAGGCTGTTTGAACTGCCGGAGCTGAAGCTGCTTATCGACGCGGTGGAAGCCTCTAAATTTATCACCGCCAAAAAGAGCGAGGAACTTGCCGAAAAGCTGATGGCGCTGGCAGGCAAATACCGGGCGGAGGAACTGAACCGCCACCTGTACATTGCCGACCGGGTAAAGCCGCTCAACGAAAAAATCTACTATACCGTAGACGGTATCAACACGGCGATCAACCGAAAGAAACAAATCTCCTTCCGCTACTTTGAATACAACGCCGAGCGTAAACGGGTCTACCGCAACGACGGCAAGCGTTACCGCTTCACTCCTTATGGGCTGATGTGGAACGAAGATCACTATTATGCGGTGGGCTACAGCGAAAAGCATGGAAAGATCATCACCTTCCGGGTAGACCGTATCGTCGAACCGGAAATCCTCGAAAGTGACGCCGTTCCCCCTCCGCAGGATTTCAGTCTGCCGGAGTTTGCCCGTGAGGTGTTCGATATGTACGACGGGCAGACGCAGACCGTCACGCTCAAATGTAAGAATGAAATGATGAAGGTCATTCTCGACCGCTTTGGGGACAGCGTCGTCACAAAGCCGCTGGACTTCGCTCATTTTCAAGCGGAAGCGGAGGTATCGGTCAGCCAAACCTTCTTCGGCTGGGTGTTCCAGTTCTGCGGGGATATTCAGATCCTTGCGCCGCACCGTGTTCGGGAGCAGTATCGCCGGATGCTGGAAGAAGCTGTGAGAGGCAGCTTCGGGGAAGAAAGATAGAACGGATATTTACATACGATCTTAGGGACAGGACAATGCAGGCAAGCAAAATCCTGTCCCTTTTTGTTTTATCATTGCGAAATATAACCGTCTTTGTCAGGATTTTCTCCGACGCGGCACAATCAGCCGGAAGGCCCACCATACAAGGGAAAACTGAACATATCTACTTTAACATTCGGAGCCGTGATGGGTCGAAATCACCCCATCACGGCTCCGATTTTTATCCAACCTATTGCAAATTACACGTCTTTGTGCTATACTGTATCTATCCCGAACAGATTGTTCCGGATAGTATAAAAACGGAGTTGAGGACGATATGCAACATAAGAGCGAAGCAACGATGGAGAAAATCATAAAGGAAACCGAACGGTTCTATTTTACATACCGCCGCTCTCCGTCCATCACGGAGCTGGCAGACGCCGTCGGCTGTGCGAGAAGCACGGCGCACGGATATCTGCGGGAGATGGATGCAAAAGAAATGCTGTCCTACGACGGGGAAAGCATCACCACACCGCTCATACGGAAAACGGATATGAATGCCGTCATGTCGCCCATTCTCGGCAGCGTGATCTGCTGAGAGCCGCAGATGGAAGAAGAAAATTTCGAGGAGATCGTTGCGCTGCCCACCGCCGTGTTCGGAAACGGAGACTTCTTTCTGCTCCATGCCAAAGGCGAATCCATGGTCGGCGCAGGGATCGACCCCGGCGATCTGGTAGTCGTCCGAAAGCAGGAAAACGCCGAGGACGGAGATATCGTCGTGGCGCTTGTCAACAACGAAAATACGCTGAAACGGTATTACCGGGACGAAGCGCATCGGCGCATTCGCCTTCATCCGGAAAATCCGGACATGAAAGATATCTATGTCAGAAATTGCAGGATTCAGGGCGTAGCGTCCCATGTGATCAAGCGATTACGGGAGGTGCAAAAGTGACAGTATATATCTCCAACCGTGAAATAGCGGAAATTGCCGAAGGGCTGGTAAACGTCCTGTACGGAACATCCCTGCCGAACCGAATCGACGTCGACGGGATCGCACGGTATCTTGGTCTGCACGTCGTATATGAATCCATCGCAGAAACGGACATGGACAAAATCGGCTTTCTGTCGGACGGTGAAACGCCTTTGACCGTCCGGCGAAACGGAGAATGTCGTAAACAGGTTTATCCGAAGAACACGATCGTGCTGGACGGTTTTTTGCTGCGGAAAGAGGAAGAAGGCCGCCGACGATTCACGCTGGCGCATGAAATCGGCCACGTCCTGCTGAACCGCGCCGACCCACTGCACGCCACCGCCTGCTATAACCGGGTGTACGATGTGGAGCGAACCTACAGCATCCATGAATTTCGGGAGCGGCTCTCCCTCGGTGAAACACAGGCGAACGTAATGGCGGCGGAACTGCTGATGCCGCGAAAACTGCTTGAGGGAACTGTCTATCGGCATTTCAACTGCAAACGCATTCCCGTATACAGCAAATGCGTATTTTTGCCGGAGGATAAACCGCTTTTGAACCGAATGGCGGAGGAAATCGGCGTATCCTACACAGCCATGCTCATTCAGCTTCGCAAATACGAATTGCTTTCCCACCGTAACATGATCGAATATTTTCAAAAGACGGGAGGTTGCAACGAATGAAGAACGCTGTTGTGCTGTCGGCAGAAGAAAAAAGGAAACGCTTGGCGTTAAGTGCGTCCGAGGCGGAAGGGCTGACGCTGCGGGACATTCGATGCCCCTACTGTGATTTTATCATTACCCGTGTGTTTTCCGACGCGAGCGGTCACTACCTTGCCAAATGCCAGAAATGCAAGCGGCAGGTCGTTCTGAACTTTGCCTACTTCCGGCGGCAAAAAGGAATCGGGAAACGAAAGGCCGGCGGCTCTGCCAAATAGCCTTGCCGAAAAAACTGAATATTGTAACTGACTGAAAATCGCGCGAGCGGAGAAGATCGAAAGATCAGGCTACCATGCACCGTACAAGGTCGGAATCTGATGGGATAACCCTATCCCCAGGATTTCGCTTTTACGGTGCTTTTTTTGTTCTCCGACTTGTGCGATGCGTTTGAAGTCCTTTCCCGACCCGCGCGGGAAAGGACTTTTTTATGCCCCGAAATGTGTGGCTCCCATATATAGCCGCGTATCCGTGAGCTCCGAATTTGAATCCAACCCCAAAAATTCAAATTCAAAAAGGAGCTCACAGAAATGAAAAAGCAAGAAAAACAGACATACATACTCACGGTGTACAACACCATGACCGGACTTTACGAGGATGTGGAAGTAAGTGAAGAAGTCTACTGCGAATATCGTCGAGGACTGTGGCGGATCAACAAAAACGAAGATAAGCACCGTGCGGGAGAAATTCCGTTCAGCGCTTTGCTCGGCGGCGACGGCGGGGAATATGAGAATTTCCATGAGTTTATAGACCGGGAAAACGATCCGGAAACGATACTTCTGGAAAGGCAGAAACGCCAAAAGGCGTTTGAAGGACTTAGTACACTGTCCGCCGTGATGCGGGAGCGGTTTATTCTTCACTTTCAAAATGGTATGACGACCGCTGAAATCGCAGAAATGCAGGGCGTGTCCGAGTACAGCGTAAAGGAAAGTCTAAAGCAGGCGAGAAAGAAGTTGAAAAAATATTTGAAAAATATTTGAGGACAGACCCCTCGTTTTTCGATTTTCGTTCCTATACAGGTGAGAGAAGAGATAATCCTCTCACCCGACGCCGAAGCTGCATGGCGGCGGGGCGATCTTTGACAACCGAATAGTACAGCGCAACCATTACTTTCCCTCTGCTGTCGGCAAAACCGGCAAGCCACAAGAGCAATCGCACAGACGGTCAAATATAAACCGCGTCTGATGCCTTTAAGACTCTGACGGTACGGGCGATCCGTAACGAAGGCGATGACAGGCAGAGGCATTAAAGATACTTGCGTCCAGTCCTAAAGTCGAGCGTTGAAGCGGCCGTTTAGGGGTCCCCGAAAAGTCGGAAGACTTTTTGGGGAGAGGAGGAGCGACAAAGCAAGCGAGCTTTTCGCCGTCAGGCGGAAACGAGCAAGCGGTGTCCGCTCCGACGACCGTGAGCCGTCGCAACAAAGGAGGGCGCCTCGGAGAGATCCTCGGAGGGGTGAGATTCCCATGAGGCCAAGAGCATGGCCGGTGGTTGCGTTCCCGTTTATCGAGGGCGTCGTGGACAAATATCGGTAATGGAACAAAACGATTGAAAAGGCAAACGGGCGGCCGTATGCCCGAAAGGATATGCGGCCGCCCTTTTACTTACGAAAGGAATTTGAAATGAACGATAAAATCAAACGCGGCGAAATTTACTACGCCGACCTGTCCCCGGCAGTCGGCAGCGAACAGGGCGGTATCCGTCCCGTTCTCATTTTACAAAACGATACCGGCAATAGGCACAGCCCCACCACCATCGTCGCGGCGATCACCGGCCGAGAGAAAAAAGCGGCGCTTCCCACCCATGTGGATATTACGGCGGCGGGACTCAAGACCAAATCCACGGTCTTGCTGGAACAGATACGGACAATTGATAAAAAACGCTTTTCCGAATATGTCGGCAGGCTGGACAAGGAAACGATGGGCAAAGTCGACCACGCCATCATTACAAGCTTCGGCATCAAATATATGGAGGCGCTGCTATGAGTAGAGATCAGAAAAATGCCTCCTTCGCATACAGCTTGAACCTGCTCCGTTTGCTGGTCGGTATGCAGCTCATTACAGAGGATGAATTCAAAAAAATCGCAGACATCAGCGCGACGTACTACGAAGCCGAAAAAATTTGTGTCTGAACTGATAAATCTTCCGATTCTCTCTGGACTGACTCAAACTCCCGTGGTATTGTTGCTGTTGCCAAAAGGCAAATCGGCGGGAAACCCCCGCAGAAAGGAGAAAACGGAATGAACATTACGGAAATCACCACGCCAAGACAAAAGACCGACGAACCTATCCGGCTGGCAGCTTACTGCCGGGTATCCAGCGATTCGGAAGACCAACTTCACTCCTTCGCCGCACAGATTCGGTATTACGGTGAATATACGAAAAAGCATCCCGAATACCGGTTGGTAGATATCTACGCAGACGAAGGATTCAGCGGCACGGACATGAAGAAGCGCGACGAGCAGAACCGAATGATCCGGGACTGCAAGAAAGGGAAAATCGACCGGATCATCGTCAAGTCAGTTTCCCGATTCGCTCGGAACACCGAGGAACTGCTGATCACCCTGCGGCTTCTCAAAGAAATCGGCGTCAGCGTCTACTTTGAGGAACAGGGCATCGACACCGACAAACTGAATATGGAGATGATCGTTACCTTCCCCGGTATGGCTGCACAGCAAGAAAGCGTGTCCCTATCGGGGAATGTGCGTTGGAGCTACCAAAAGCGGATGCAATCCGGCGAATTCAACTGCAATTATCCCGCATACGGTTTTCAAATGTGTGACGGACAGCTTGTTCCGAAGGAAAACGAAATGGAAGTCGTGCGGCGTATCTTCGGGCTCTATCTGCAGGGCATTGGAATACAGCGTATCGCTAACATTCTAAATGAAGAAGCTATCCCTCGGAGAAGCGAAAAAGCCAAGTGGCACGCCACGACAGTTCAGTACATTCTAAACAACGAGCGGTACATGGGCGATGCGCTTCTTCAAAAATCTTTCACCACCGAGACACTGCCCTTCCGCAAAGTAATGAACACCGGGCAAATGCCGAAGTATTATGTGGAGAACAGCAACCCTGCCATTGTCAGCCGAGAAGTCTACGGCGCTGCACAGAAGCTGGCGCAGGCGAGAAAAGTCGTTGGCAGGCAAAAAAATCATTGGCCACTGTCCGGTAAACTGCGTTGTCCCGAATGCGGGAGGGCATTCCGGCGACAAATCATCCACGGCAGAGCCTATTGGCTCTGCGCCGGAGTAGCTTCCGGCGCAACCGACTGTGCATCCCGACGTGTGCGGGAGGAAATGGTGTATGAAGCCTTCACCCGCATGAGCATAAAATTGCAGAACAATCGGAAAGACCTGTTGGGAACGCTGATCCGTCAGATAGAAACCATGCAGAGCCGAACAAGCGATGCACAGGAAACGGTCAAACGGATCGACAAGGAGATTGCCGACCTCAACGCCAGAAACCTTGTCATCACCCGGCTTCACACAAACGGTGTGCTGCCCGCCGCCGCATATTCGGCGCAGACTGCGGAGATCGGGAGCAAAATCAACGAACTACGCATCGAGCGGCGCAGGAAACTGGCAGAGGACGAAAATGACGAGTGGCTGGAGCAGATCAGAGAATTGAACGGTATTATGGAGGGCTACCTCCCCACAGGCCGCTTCGATGGAGAACTGTTCGGGCAAATCGTAGACAGCATAATGGTCAATGACAACACGCAGATCACCTTCAAGCTGACCGGCGAAATCGAACTGACCGAAGAAATCGACGAGAAAGGCAGGTGCAAACGAAAATGAAATTGAGGACGCTTCCTTACGGCTACCAATTTACAGACGGCGTTGTCGCCGTCCATCCGCAGGAACGGGATACCGTCACGGAGATCTGCAAAGCCTACCTTGACGGCAAATCCTTACTGCAAATCGCAGAGCATCTCAATGCAGACGGCGTGGAATATATGCCCGGTGTTATGGGCTGGAACAAAGCAAGGTTGAAACGAATCATCGAGGACGAGCGATACCTCGGCAGAGACCCCTATCCCGTCATCCTCGAACAGAAAACATACGATGCTCTGCAAGCGGTAAAGAACGAACGGAATACGCAGAAGAATTGCGACCGCAGCACAGACATCTTTCAACTCGGCGTACCGGTGAAATGCCCGTCCTGCGGCTGTGAAATGCACCGCAGATATGACGCAAGGATTAAAGACGGTACACAGCGGTGGACTTGCCAAAATCCCGAATGCAAAAAACTGATCGCCAAATCGGACGAGGAACTGCTGGGCGAGATCACAGAGCTACTGAACAGGACGATCTCCGCGCCGGAGATGATCCGTGTCCCCGAAGCCACCGATAAAGGGTCCTGTGCCGAAGTGCGAAAGCTGGACAATGAAATCGGCAGAATGTTGGAAGGTTTCAACACCGACAAGGACGCCTTGCGGAAGGCCATGCTTCGGCGGGTGTCGGTCGTCTATCGAGACATTCCAAACGAAATCTATACAGCCAAACGATTGAGAGCGGTTTTTGCAAATGCGGAGCCGCTCTCAAATTTTTCAGCCGACCTATTTCACCGCACCGTAAAAGCGATCCGCTTCCATGGGGATGGAACGGTCGGCATCCTACTGATAAACGATCAGGAGATCGGAAAGGAGAAGCCAAATGGAAACAACGACAGCGACACGGCCGCAGAGAACAGTTCGGCAAATCCCGGCGACGGTCGACACGGCAAGTAAGGTCAAAAAGGAATACCGACCGCTTCGGGTCGCCGCCTACTGCCGGGTATCCACCCAACAGGAAGAACAACTGAACAGCTATGCCGTACAGGTCAGGCATTATACCGAGCGGATCAATGCCGAGCCGGGCTGGACGCTGGTAGGCATCTTTGCGGACAAAGGCATCACCGGCACCAGCGTCAAAAAGCGGGACGAATTCAATAAAATGATCCGCAAATGCAAGCAGGGCAAGATTGATATGATTATCACCAAGTCCATCGCTCGCTTTTCCCGCAATACCGTAGACTGCCTGCAGCACACCCGCCTGCTCAAAGACTTGGGCGTGGACGTCTTTTTCGAGGAACAGGGCATTCACAGTATTCAGCCGGGCGCTGAATTTTACATTACCATCTATGGGAGCGTGGCACAGAGCGAATCGGAGAACATCAGCGCCAACGTCCGCTGGGGCAAGGCGCAGAGCGCCAAAGAAGGGAGAGTCAATTTTCAATACAAGAACTTTCTCGGTTATCGCAGGGGCGCGGACGGCAAGCCGGAAATCGTTCCAGAAGAAGCCGAAACCGTGCGGTTGATCTATAACCGCTTCCTTGCGGGCGACAGCTACAAGGTGATTGCCCGAATGCTGGAAAAAAGCGGCATTCCTTCACCGAGTGGGAAATCCAAGTGGAGCGAAACCACGATCTGCTCCATCCTCTCCAACGAGCGATACAA
>CANPZU010000005.1 GCA_947588825.1 uncultured Clostridia bacterium | reverse complement strand
CACCTATTCCCCCTTTGGGGGCGCTTTCCTTGTAAATTTCCTTTTATCACCTACTTGACATCACACCATTAGACTTTACTGATTTCTGATCGCATAGGTTTTTCCGCTGTGAATGGTATACAGGTGGAGCACCGACCCGGTGATTTTGATCTCAGCCGCGTTGTCCTGGTGGGAGAGGTTCATGGTATAGATGTGCTTTTTCAGCGCGTCATACGGCGTGGAAGCGACATAACCGTATTTCTCTCCGGTTTCCAGACACGTTACATAGAGCAGGCGCATATGATCTCCTCCTTTCTGCCTCCCTTTTTATTTCAGAAATAAAACGCGGTTTGCTAACCGGGCGCATCCACAGGGTAGACATTGTCTTTGTACTTTTCGGGTGAAAGATCGATCTCGCTCTGTTTGATGAGTTCTTCCGTAAATCCATTCAAGTACCGCTCTCCATCCGTTACGCTGACAGCGTTGAACATGGCACAGATACGCTCCAAAAGAGGCGGATTCTTGGTGGCATACTGGTAGAAAAGGTTCATCAGGTCGTAACTCGGCCGGTCCGCATGATCGATATAGTCATACAAAGCCCACAGCACGATGCGCTCCAGCATAGGATCGATATATCGCTCTGCGGGAAAGTCGCACTCCGCGCCCATATAGGCGGCGATTGCATCCCGCGATGTATCGTATTCGCTCACCAGTTTGCAATGCCCTTTACAGCACATAATGATGTTACAAGTCCGCTGTTCCATTGTTTTGCTCCTTTCTCTGTTTCAAATAATCGGCGGCGGCTGCCGCCGCGTTCTCCAGAAACCGCTCCCAGTCCGCATTTTGCACTACGGGAGACCATCCGTAATACTGCAGGATCAGTTCCCAGATACGTCTGGAAATCTGCTGCGGAGACAGATGTTGCAGCGTGGGAATCAGGTTTTCCAGCTTGATCCACGCTTCCGACCGAAGGACGATGGCACCCCAGGTATCCGGATAGATGAATTTTTCCGGTTTCTCAATGCCGAAATATTTTTTCAGATAATACGATGTCGGTTTTCCGATATCGTCTATCGGCGGCCTCCATGTAGGGCTGAAATAATCGTGGTGCTTGATCCAAAGATCGTCACCGTGCACATAACACTCGCATCTGCATTTGCCTGGGATAAAGTCCACGGAGAAGCTCTTTCGCTGCCCGTTCAGTTCTTCCGGTTTCTTCAGCTTCTTCTGTCCGTAGCGCCGCTCGGATACCGGAATGAAGCACATCGGTTCCCGGTTGATGTAATCGTCCACAAATTCCATGACGGACGATATGCTCCACGTCACCGGCTCCGTATACGCTCCGATCTTGTACTGCTTGTACCGGACGATATCATAGTACAGACCATCCTCCGGGTCATGGATCAGCTTCAGATGGATCTCTCCGTCCGCATGGTCCATACGGAACAAGCTGATTCCAGGCTGCTTCGCCATCAGCTGCGCATTGTCTTTGATGAGTTGAATACCGTCCAGATAGGTAAAGTCATCGTACTCCTCCACCTCCGCACCGGGCCAGCGCGATTTTGCGTCAGCCTCGGTGGGATAGTAGAGAAGCATGGAGTACCCATCCTCTGTCCGGACACGAAACCGCTTCATTTGAACACCTCCAAAATCTTCTACTGTTTTTACAGACAGAAAATACGGTTTGCTAACCGTTCAATCGTCCATCTGCATCAGGGAAGCGCCGTGCTGTCCGCAGCGCACCTCCCACACCTCATCCATCAAATGCGTGGCATCATACATCTCCCGGTCGTTATGCGCGAAAGAAAGCTTGGGACCTGGAAAGTCGTTTCCGCCGGGGAAACAGGAGTGATAACTCTTCCACATCCAGGAGACGACATTCAGAAATCCCAACAGGTCATCCACACCGTCCATGGCCTCCATAAAATCTGACCAGTTGCGGTCGCAGGAGTCGGCGCTTTTGCGCCGCTCCAGCTCCGCCTTGTCGCCGTTAAACTCCGGCGATATGATCCACTTGTAGTTGCCGAGCGCATTGTAAAAGACTACCTTCCGTCTGGTCATTTTATGTTCCTCCTTTACTGATCCATACTGCTGGGACGGTTCCGCAGGCACTGTTCCGCAAACTCCTGGAGATAGGCGGCGTCACGGAAACGGATATCCACACGTCCGTTTTTATAGCAGGTGATGCTCTCCACCTTGGTCATGTTCTGGGTGTATGTGACTCGCTCCTTCGTATAGGTATATCTTGTCCCAAGCGTGGGGAACCAGAACGGGCCTTCCCCGATCCGTCCGCACTCATACCAGGCCACCGCATCCAGCAATGTAATCAGATCGCTGTTTGGTGTGTACTCCGGCACGGGATGCCTCATATAGCTGTAATCGTTACATTGACAGCCATTTCCGATCCGCAGGACGGTTCCCTTGATCTCGAACTTTTCCTGACCGGCTTTGATATTGTTCCAGGAATAGTTGGAAAGGTAGTGAGTGGCGTTCCATGTGCGCTCCAAAAACTCGTTCATGGCCTGCTCCTCAAAAGAAAAGCCGCCAAGCTGAGTAAAGATCTCATCCACGATCTGCTCATAACGGAGAGGGAGAGTACGGAGTGACACATCCCATTCCTCGTGATCCTTTTTATACTCCGCCATCTTCATTTTGTATTCCTCCCGCTCCTCAGCTGTGGTATCCCGGTATCCGCGTCCGGGAAGCTCCGGTTCTGCGGGACTCTCAGGAATCAGATGCTCCTCAATTTCTCTGGCGTCCAGTTCTACCTTGTATCTCTGCGCAAAATAGCTGACAATGGTGGAAATAAACTCGCTGTTGCGGCTCTTCATGGTAGTATAGACATCCTGTACATTGTTGGAGAATCCACGCATGGAGCTCAGGTAGTCGCTGCCTCCCTTGAAGCCAGAAAAGATCGCGTCCTGCTCCGCATCGGCGGCTATCATCGCGTCCGCAATCCGCTGGAGCGCCGGTCCGGACTTGTCGAACGCCTCCTGGTGGCGCAGGCAGAACGCCCGGTCCTCCTCGGAAATACGGCGGTCAGACTCGATCTGTACAGTGGCAAATTTATCAAGCAGTCCCATGTTCTGTCCCTCCTTTACTGATAGCGGCGCACCACGCACCGCGCATACCGGTCCGCACGTCTGGTGCCGGACAGCTCCATGACCAGCTTCACGACCGTTACGATCAATCCAAGAAAAATCTCCATTGTGTTCCCCTCCGACATTAAATTTTGAATGGTGAGAGGCTTTTTCAGTGGGCCTCCCAAGACCACTATCTATGACAGATCTGAAATCCGTTTTGCTAACCGAACATCAGAGCTTCAAGAGAATTTTTATCGTGCCTGACCACTCGTATCAGATTTCCCGCGTGGTCCAACACGCTGGAAAAAACAGATATCTCCATCGTATCCATATCTACGACGCCTATCAGACAGTTCTGTGAAAAGAAGCTGCTGAGTCCGCTGTAAGCGCCTTCCGCACACATCGCCGTGACCTTGAACCAGCGGCCGCGATCTGGGACAATCAGGAAATCCCGTTCCGCTCCTGCCATCAATATCCCTCCCAATTCTGAAAGCTTCCGAGCCAGAAGGTATAGCTGGTTCCGTCCGGCCCAATCTCCCACACATCCAGGTTACAGCAATGGTCGCCGCCGTAATACTCCCAGGCGATCCGTCTCGCCTGTTCCACGTCCTCCGCGAACACCACGCCGGTGTTCTTTCCGATGATCTGCCCGGTCCGGTGGTGACCGATATCCAAGGCGAAGAAAAACGGCTTCATTTTTTCTAATCCTCCTTAAATCAATTTGCAGCCGAGGCGCTCAAACGCATACTGAATGAACTTGACACGCTCGAAGTGGTCGGTCAGCGTATGATACAAATCCAACATACCGACACGCCGCACGGCCTCCTCCGCGTAGGGATTCTCCCAGGTTGCGCAGTAGGTCATGGCAGTGGAGAGAAGGGAGACAGGCATCTTCTCCGGCTCCGTCAGCGCCGCTGCGTTGTCTCGGAAAAATTGATCTGCGGCACGGTCGATACGCCAGGGGACAGAATGTAAATCCAACATCGTTGATTTCTCCTTCCATGTTCCATCGAGGATTTCTTTCTCCGCTGTGATGCTGTTGAAGATGTCGATGACCTTCTGCAGGTCGGTGGTGAAGCAGGAGCGGGAACGCGCCCATTCCCCGGTACCCTTGACGTCGTTGTAGCACTCGTAGATGTACCAGAGACTATCCGGGCCGGTGTAGCGGTCCGTTGCAATCCGGTACATACTGTGTCCGACGATCTTGGTGCGGTTGTCCTCCGAAAAAGTTTCAAGCGTCAGCATATCAAACACTCCTCTCAAAGCGGTAGCGGCCACGGCTGTATCGAACAAGAAAACCGTCCAGATATTTGCCAGTCTTCTGATTGAAAACAGTCAGGTTTTTCGTACTGTCATTTTCCAACACTCGGTAGTTCTCAGAAAAGAAATACTCGTTGATGAGCTTCTCGATTTTTTCCACGGTAGGCGCGGATGCAAGCAACTTATGATTTGACATAAATCAAACACCCCTCTTGTTACTCGTCAATCTTACTGTAATCCAGGTCACACCCACAGTCCGGACATTTATCCGGCATATCTCCGCAATCGTCACAAACAAGCTCCGCACCGCAATTACCGCAAACGGTCACACCATAATCGGTCATCTTGACAAATACAATCTTCATTTAAATGATTACCTCCTATTACCATTTCATCTGGTTGTACTGTACTCCATTTGGATACATGGCCTCCGCAACAGGGGAAGCTGCTACGGACCTGATTTTCAGTGTTTCCGAAGCCGCCTGTTCCATCATCTCGCGGGCTGCTTCGGGAAACGCCCAGGCCGTCCTGACTGTCTTTTGTAATCCCTTCGTCGGGTGAAAATATCTCACCGGCTTACCAGAGGACTTGTAGTAGACCACAAACATCGTATCGCCTCCCACTTTTACTTCAGAATGAAATTCCTATTTGCTAACCGTCCGCAAATAAAAAGACCGCCCTATCATGGGCGGTACTTTTATCAGAAGGAATACAAACGCTGTCCATCCGACGTCTCTATATGGAACGAGATGCCGGTGAGCCTGTCCGTCCTGTTGTCCATGATGGAGCGGAGCGCGTCCATTGCCTCGCTCTCTGTCATGTACTTGGACTTCTCAAACGTTCCCTGATCTCTGACCACGGTATAGTAGATCGGACCGTGATACGGGATCGGCTTCCCGCCGTCAGTATAATAGAAATACTCAGCCATTTTACCTCACTCCTCCCAGTTCCACGTTCCGTTTGATATAGGGTCCAGGAAAAACTGTTGGATATACTTGGCGTCAGCATTTGCATTCTGCAACGCCTCGATCAAGTCTCTCGTCTCTCCGGTAGACAGAAACCAGAAAGAGCCGGTGGCAATCCTGACCTCCAGGAATGCGTCCTCATCCTCTGCTTTGTGCTGATAGATATACAAATGCGGCAGATACCGGCAGAAGCGGTCCGTTTTGCGGCGGATATCCACCGTGATACGGCTGTCTTTTGCTTCCTTGTATCCGTTGACGACCACGTTGTAGTGTCCCACATCGTAGACCTGCGTCGTATGGCCGTCCGCCCACTGGCGCTCCATATAAAGCTTGCTTTTCAAATCGTCCATCACATCACCTCCCAATTCCATGTATGCCGCTCAATGGGCTTGACAAATGTATCCTTGATATACTTGGCAGCGGCTATCCCATCCCGCATGGCCTCCATAAAGGAGTCGATCTTATCCAGCGGCATAGAGCCATAGGACGTAGTGTCTACCCAGACATCTATCAGGATGTTGTCATCCTGATCCTCGTGCTCATAGACGCATACGGCAGGGAGATACCGGCGGTACGACTTGCGCCGGATACCCACAAAGACGGGGATGCTGAGATCGTCCTTCTTTCCGCGAATCACGACCTCATAGTCGCCCACCTCGTAAACCTGCACGGTCTTCCCGTTTTCGATCTTACGCTCCGACCGAAGGATTGCCTTGATCTCGTTCATGTTATCCAACTCCTTATATCCGAATTTCCTTACCGTCTTTTATCACGATATATTTGTTATTTCCCAACCAGATCACAGCAGATGTTGGAACATCATACGCAGCGGCGATATGTTCCTTATCCTTCTGTGCTTTCTCGATGGATTTGTATGCGAACGATACGGCCATGTAAATCCTCCTCTCAGTTTGCGGCAGGTTCCGCATCTACTTTTATGACAGAAACAAACTGCTGTTTGCTAACCTCCGCTTCCGTATTTTTTGATACGAATTTTCAGCCCGTACAGGTGGGCCAGGTCGATCATGCTCTTGGTGCCACGGCTTTGCCCGTCCCAGAAGGCGACAAGCGCGTCCGCGTTCTGCGCCATCTGCTCATTCCGCAGAGGACCGGCCCGCTTTCCGTAGCGGTCCCAGTCGGCGGGATAGTAGTCCACCTGAAAACCGCGTTCCTTGGCGTACCGCTCTCCCAGGGTATCCGCCCCTCTTGCCTTGCCGCACACGACCGTCACCGGGTCCGTGATGTTTTGCAGCAGGCGGTCCATGGTGTGTTCCAACAGCGGATAGTCGTTGAAATCACGGCCTCCGGCAATAATCACACGGAACATCTTATCCACCTCCTGTCAAAGGATACCACAATAGCTGTCCGAAAAAACGGACAGTAAAAAATTGTTTGCTAACCGGAAAAATGAAACTTGGAAGGCTCCACGGAGATTTCTACTATCTGTTCGGAGTCTCCGTGTTCCCAGAAATCTCTCCGGCCGGTCAGCGCGTTCACAATGCTGTCCAGATACTCCATGACAGTTTTCCGCTCCGCCTTCCGAATCAGGTAACCGCGTTCCGCCACAGGCGGCCTGTACAGAGAAGAGCCTGGGCGGTAGTATGCGATATTCATATGGTCATGCACACCGTCGTACCAATCGGAAATCTCCACCCGGTATCCGGAAATCCATTGTTGATAGGCCATTCCATATCCCTCCGTTCAGTGAAATAGAGCCCAGGAGTCAAAATTAACCTCTTTCCCGTCTTCCGTCATCCGTGCTGCGGAACCGTGAAACGCACTCCGGCAAATACCGGACAGGTACTCTTCCCGTCCAATCATGGAAATCAGCTCACGTCTGCTGATAAACTTACCCTCCAATTCATATCTGCTTACCCTGATAGCCTTCTCGATCTGCCAAAAATCTTTCTCCGTATAGCCCCAGGAGATAATCAGCTCCTTATCCTGATCTGTCAGTTTCATTTCAGCACCTCCCAATTCCAGCAGGTAAACAGGCGGTCGTGCTCCGCCTGCTCACCGGCAAAATATGCCTTTTCCAAGGCGTCCCGAAGACTTGCGATACTGATAGAGCCACGGTCCGAATCAAAGAAGTCGTACCCATCGCATCCCATAGGTTCCAGGGAGAAGCCGAATGCCTACTTTGCAATCGCGGCGATCCGGCTCTCTATGGTCTCGCTGTTCTGATTGTGTTCCATAAAAGCACCTCCACGTCATAGTAGCTCAAAGCCGAAACTCTTGGCTGCGTTTTGGATGATCTTAATTCTGTCCGGCCTCCGGAATGACTCACTGTACCGTCTCCACGACCCAGCCCTCTTGACGAGCTCCTCCGAGAAGGGGTTCTCCCAGGCGTCGCAGTAAGTCGCTGCGGTCCCAAGCCGGTCAGCCGTCATTTTCTCCGGCCACGCGAGCTCGGCGGCGTTATCCTGAACAAATTCCTCCGTTGCTCTGGTGTTACGCCAGCAGACGCCGCGCAAATCCAACTGTTTGGGAACGTAGCGGACACAGCCGGTGTCGTCCACAACACTTCCATTATCCATCAGGTAGTAGCGGTTCATTTCGTTGGGGCCGGAGACGCAGATCCCGTACCGGTCCGATGCAATGTGTTTCGATATCCGTTTCATAGTGTTTCAACACCTCCACTGTTATGACAGAAATTTTTATGGCTGTGCTAACCGCCGGTACGCAGAAAATAAAAAAAAGGCGTGACTTCCGTCACGCCTATTGTTATCCCACTCTGATCGGCAACACGACGCCGAACTCCTCACCGCTGATATCCTCTTTTACAATCAGGGTAGGAAATGATGTGCGGTACTGTCCGCGAACTCGGCGGCCGATATACAGCTGCGCCTTGGGTCCAATCGCGGTCATCACGGCCAGGAGTCTCCTGGCATCGTACCATCCGGTTGCGTTGTCGTTCTCGACCTTGATTCTTGGCTGCTCCGGTGTACTAAGAAGAGGGGACTTCCGCTCCTGTTTCCACTGACGGATGGCCGCCTTGCAGTCAGCGGCGGTGACGGGATGTTCCACCAGCCTGTGGTCGCCGTCCGCCGACTCCTTCTGGCAGAAATCGTAGAAATATTTCCCGTCATTCCGCATGGGGAAGCCCTCCGGCTTTTCGGTCAGCACAACGCAGACAGACCCGTCCGTTACGATGTACCGCGTCTCATCCCAGTCCGTAAACGTATGAATCACCGCCCTGTCCTCCGGACAGAAGGAAAGGATATCCCGGAACGCAGTCAGCCGTTTCTTGGTGTAGCTCATTTTGTGACCTCCTCAGAAGACAGAAATGTAATGGTGTTGTCCGCGTTGATCCATCCGGCGGTCTTGTAGAACTCAACTCCGCGCTGATAGGGAAAGGCGAAGAAATGGCGGTGCTCTCCGTGTTCCATCGCGCACGGTCCGGGGAGAATAGGAACATACCCAAGAGACTCTACATATCGTATTGCCTCGTTAAATTTCTGAATGCGCATCCGCATCCGCTCTATGCGCTCCTCTTTGGATAGAAGTTTCCCGCTCTCCCGGTATTGCCTCATCCAATCGATGTTTTCCTGTTTTGTCATGTGATACACCTCCTGCTGATTTATCAGAAAGAAAACCGGTTTTGCTAACCTACCGTATCAGATATTGAAATACTCGCACAGCGCGGTGTTCTCTGTGATCTTGAGCATCTCAGCAAAATGCGCCCATACCTCCGGATAATCTGAGCTCTTCATCCGCTCGATATAGCTGAGGTTCCGGTCCCGCCCCAGATAATTGGAGTTGAGATAAATCATATCATCCCGGCTCTTATAGTGGGCAAATTCTTTCCCGTTCCAGTAGTAGTAGCACTCATAGTGGGCCGGTACGGTCTTTGTCGTTCCGTTGAGCAGCCGATAGTTCCGCTCCGCATAGTCGTACCGCTTTACGTCAAAATGTCCTGTCATATCAATCCATCCTTTCTCCCCCGTCAGGCCGGTAGGACAGCGAAAAGAGCGGCGGGAAGTCCCCCGCCGCCCCTGTTCCGTTTACCGGGTACCCACCGTTTCCAGCAGACCGGCGAACTTGTCCAGCATGACGTGACCGTCCATGATACGGCCCCAGTTGTTCTCCTGGTACTTGTTCGTCATCCGCTTCGGCGCGGTGTGTCCCACCATATCACTCATGGCGTTCAGAGCGCCCCAGGCGGTGTTGCGGAATTTCAGGATATCCGGCGCGAACCAGCAGATCATGTACTCCTCGCGGGCCTTCTCCACGTTCCGCTTCTCGCGGTCGCTCATCTCCTCGTCCGTCGGGAACATCTCGTCCAGCACCTTGGCGATCTGTTCATCGGTGACGGTCCTGTTCGCCATCTCGTCGGCGTACTTGGAAAGCGTATCCATGTACTTGTTGGCCATATCCAGGCACATCCGTGCCTCCTGGAGCTTCATCTTGATATCTCCGGTGTGCCGGACGGACCAGCTCCGCTTTGCACCGTCCAGGGCAAAATTGAGGGTGTTGTTACAGACCACGCGCACCGGCGTCATGCAGACGCGGATCGCGCCGCTGCCGTCGTGGGTGTTGGAGAAGCACAGATAGGGCTCCGTATTGTCCCCGACGATCTCGGTGTCCGGCAGGCGGGCTAGCAACCAGATTTTCCTGCCGCCCATCAGACTCCCCGCCGTCTCGTAACGGACGGGAACATCGCCGCCGATCAGGGAGTCCGTAAACTCAAAGGCTTCCGTATTCTGGACCACCTTATAGCGGTCGGAAACGACGCCAAGCACCGCGCCGTCGCTGCTCCGCACATTGGCGAAGAAGCTGTCAATCTTCCGTCCACCGCAGACCTGAATGGGCTTGCGGTCCACCCGCCAATCCAGACCGGCCAGACGCAGCGCGTCGGCGCTGGTGGGAGCGGCGTCCACCTGGGTGCCCAGGCCGTGCCAGGGCTTCTCACGTCCAGCATAAAACATGGTTTCCACATTCGCAGACATTTTCTGTACCTCCGTAAAATTATTTTTTTGTTGGTTGGGAAATTCTCTCCCCACTTTTATTTCAGAAAAGAATCCTGTTTTGCTAACCGTTTTTTAATCTTCCCAGATATTTTTTACATCAAACGTGATACGCACATGGTCCTCCATGGCGGAGATCACAAGGCCGTCAGACTTGCACACAATCGCGGCCAGCGCCTCCACCTCCTCTTTGTTCAGGATGGACGCGGGGGAGAGGTCCAGCCACAGAATGGCGTGTTTCTCCCGTGGGTTAGGGTCAAACCATCCCACGTTCCCGGCGTCCTCGCAGCGTTCCGCAAAGGCGGACAGGTCGCTTTTGATGGAATGGTAGAGACGGATTTTTTCCAGGTTTGCCCGCTTTCCGTCAAAGTTTTCGTTCCGGTCATGGGCTTCGGCGATCTCTTCCGGGGTGTAGTTCATGCGCATTCCTGTTTCCTCCTCATTTTCATATACTCGTTGTAATCAATTCCCATCAGACTGGCGGCGGCGTGCAGCGCCTCCTTCTTAGTCCCCAGGGGACCGGCGGGCACCTTGGCGGTGTCCGTCCGGTAGGGGAACCAGCGGGAGCTTCCCCGCTGTTTCGCTACATCGTAAAGCAGTTCCATCGTCTCACTCCTCCTTACCAGACTGTCCGCCAGCCAGTGGCGTGGGACAGCTTCTCAAAGGCGGCGCGTCTGGCATCCGCTTCCTCCTGTTCACCCTCGTCCGGATAGTCGGAAACGTCCAGATCGTACACGTCGGCGCTCACACCGGTGTTGGCAATGATATTCTGGACCATGCCGCCCACGACACTGACCGCCACACGGACGTCCAGAGTTTGCACCTCGATCCTCCAGCTCTCACTGTCATACCCCTCTCTGATAACAGCGTGATCGTTGTCGCAGAGACACTCATCCTCGCCGTGGTGCTCGTGCTCGTCGTAGTGCCACGCCTTGGCGGTATCCTCCCATCCACTCTGCAGAGCGGCAAGCGCCTCGTCCCAGCGCAGGAACGTCTTCACATCACAGCCACAGGCCGCATCCGTATCCTGCTCGTGAATTACCAGGTAAATCTTCATTTTCGACATTCTCCTTTTATTGATATAGTCTGTGACAGCCTGATATAACTCGTCCGACGCGGTGAACAGGAACACATCATACATGGGATTGTCCCGGTCCGGCGCAATCTCGTAGGGCTTGAAGCCACGCTCCATCAGATAGGTCGCCATCCGCGCCCGCTTGCATACATAGGTCTTTCGTTTCTTTTCGTCCATTCCGTTTCGTCCTTTCAGAATTTTTTTGTCTTACACTTTTATTACAGAAAGAAATCCGGTTTTACTAACCGCTCACATAAAAAAAGTCCGCCGTCAGGCGGACTTTTTATCAGG
Source organism: uncultured Clostridia bacterium (assembly GCA_947588825.1). Classification (GTDB taxonomy): domain Bacteria; phylum Bacillota; class Clostridia; order Oscillospirales; family CAG-272; genus CAKSQF01. Next base: position 70,781 of record CANPZU010000005.1, on the reverse strand, counting down.
CAATGGCGGCGGCCTTCAACCTGGCGCGAGGATTGGAAGCCAGTTCATAAAACGCCTCCCCGTTGGAGAACCTCCCCACACAGACATACTCCTGAAATCCCCAGTGGCCGGCCAGCTTGTTCAGCAGGCGGATAACCTTCCGCTTCTCTGCGGAATATTTCCGATAGGCCACACTCCGGCAGCAGTCAAAGTAGTAGTGACAGTCGTCGTTGTCATATTCATACTCATCCAGGTCGTGCTCCGCCTCCACATAGAACTGTGTGCCGTAGTAGTAACCGTCCCTGACTTCGATCTTGTGAAACAGCAGGGATTTGTTGATTTCCTCCAGATCCTTACCAATCTCGCGGTAGTCCTCCGCGCAGGCAATCTCGTCAAAGTAGGAATCATCCTCCAGATCTGTGCCTCCTCTGTGATATCGAACATTCCGCCGCAGCAGTAACATTTTCTCATTTCCATTTTTGTAACACTCCTTTTTACAGTTTAATATTCACGATGTTAGTTTGCGATTTCTAATGTTATAACAGAGAATTTTTCCGGTTTGCTAACCGATCTCTCAAAAGTTTTTAGAAATATTTCTTATTCTCCAAATACTTCATTACCGATTTCATCCATCATATTCAGCAATACGCTAATCGCAGCTTCCAGATCGTGAATAGAATGATAGGCATACGGTGCTTTTTCTTGCATCTCATCGAGCTCCGCATCCATAACGTCCAGAACAAAACCAAAAGCGCCCTGCACATCGTCATCTATCACAACATTGGAATCATTCTGTTCCATGATTTTTCTGAATCTGTCTTTTGTAAGATACATCTTTCCGCCACTCCTTCCGCTCAAAAAAGTTTTATTCCGCATCCATCTGACGCATCACGGACTCGTAGAGGTCGATGGCCTGTCCGAACTCGTCCGCCGCGAACGTGTATTTCTGATAGGTATGCTTCACACAATCGTGGACAGACACCTCCACCGTGATTTCCCTGGCGTCCCTGTCAGCGTTCACTCTGAGGGTCACATCGCTCCCGGTTTTACTATTGTGGTAAGTCGATAACATATTTTTCCTCCCTTTTATCCGTAAATAGACTCGATTTCCTCCGCTGTCATCTCCCGGTACTCCACACTGTCACAGTCCAGGCGCTGGCGCAACGCTCCGGATACGACAATCGCCAGGTCATGGGGTGTTTTGATTGGATACCAGTTTTCCGTCGTTCCGCACAGGAACACGGCGTAGACATGGCCGCGCTCCTTGTTCTCCACGATGGTCAGCCCGTCCTCCACCCAGGTCACCGTATAGCGTTTCAGGCATCCACAGTAGTCGATCACATGGTCCAGTCCTGGATGTTTTTTCAAAAGCTTGTTTGCAAAAGCCTCTGCCTCGCGCATGGTGGGAAATGTTTTGATCTTCGCGTTCACTGTTGTGTCCTCCTTATGTTTTTTGGTCTTCTACTTTTATTACAGAACAAACCGCCGTTTTACTAACCGTTCTGAAAAATAAAAATGGGAGACCGTCAGGCGGCGGTCTCCCGTGTTGTCAGGCAATGACTTCATAATCGGTTGGAATACGGTTTGCGGGAAGATAGGTGTTCCGCTCCGGATTGTACCAGAATGGCCGCTTAAATTGGAACTTCGGCCCGTGCCTCACCAGCTCCATGGGATTTCCACGGTACGTGATCCTGATCCGCGTCCCAACCGGCAGCTTGGCAAACTCCGCCCTTTTCCGGCAGCGCCTCCGCCAGTCCATGGCGTACTCGTTATCCGTGGGGGACAGCAGGTTCAGAATGGACACAGGGCAGTTGTCCTCACAGGGTCCCATGTCCTCGCTCATATCCTTGTAATTGAAATTGAAATACTCTTTGCTGTCCACACTGGTCAGTACGACCAGCCCATACACGTTGCCGCTCTGACTCCGTGCCGCCGCATAGTAGGTGCTCCCAACCATCGTGGACTTGAGCAGCTCGTGGGCATTCTCCCGTCCCGCCCATTGTGTGAACAGCTCGTAATCCAGCTCCGCCTTCCGGTCAATGGTGCCGTTCGGCTTGTAGTGTGTCGCGTGATATCCTGTCCAGCCCATTTTACAGCCTCCTCAGTAAATAATGATTTTTTTGGTACACAGGAGCCAGAACCCCAGCGCCGCCGCCAGGAAAGCGGCAGTACTGTCCCGCTCCATGACGTTCCGCCCGGTACAGCACACCAGAAACGCCAGAGCAGCACAGGCCAGCATCAGCAACCCCATGATCTTTTGCTCTCTCAGCTTGCGGTAAGTGTTCCGCCGTCCGGTTTTTGTGTTCCGCTGTTTTTGTTCCGTTGTCGCTCTCGCGCTTCTCATATGATCGCCTCCACTTTTATATCAGATAAATTTAATGTTTTGCTAACCGGGAAAATAAGAGGCGGGGAAATTTTCTTTCCCCGCCTTTCAGTCAGGCAACAATATACTCGTTCCTCAGCTCCGCCATGTGTTCTGCGGCGGTCTCCAGAATCTTCTCGTCGGTCCAGTCCGCCGTGAACTTGGCCAGCTCGTTCCACATCCGTTTTGAGTACAGCTGCTCGGTGATCTTCACCTCCGCGCCCATTCCGCGACTCATCCACATTCCGTCTGTGCTGGCGGGGGACCAGTGACTGACCGTCAGATAGGGACGCACACCCAGCAGCTCCCGACGCCAGGCGGGGCCGTCGCCGTACACCTCGCGGTAGCCGATCTCCGCCTTGATACGGCATCCGTTCTGCAGCTCCACAAATTTTACGGCAACTTTGTCGTTCCACACAATGCAGCGTTCTACGTCCATCCGGAACCCGTTGGACAGCTTGGCGTTCCATTTCTTGACCTGCTCCATGGTAATTCTCATTTTCTGTTTTCCTCCTTATATTTGTTGATTCAGTATTTGATTTCAATCCGCTTGTTTCCGTTTTCTACCGCCTTGCGCAGCTTCTCAGCGGCGGCGGCCAACTGGTCCGCCCGAAGACGGGCCGCCATACACGTGCTGGCAATCATCTCGTTTTCATGCGATGTAACGAAATCCCGCAGCCAGTCGGCCCGGTCATCCAGCGCGTCGGCTATCCAGACGATCTCAATTTTTGTGAATGACTGCATCGTTCACACCTCCCACTGTTATGACAGAAGAAAAGGGCGGTTAGCTAACCGCCCTTAAAAATTTTATACCTCCATTCCCCGCCGCACTTTCTCTGCGTCAATGACAGACGTGATCGCGCTCATTGCGTCCCTGTAGTCCACGTTTCCGCCCGCCTTGCGCTCCCCGTCGTTCCACCAGGTATACAGCATCACCACCATATCGCGGATATTCTGGAGCTCAATCATGTTTCGCTCGGAAAGCTCCAACGTATCGCGGATCATCTTTACCTCGTCCTCGGATACGATACCGCTCTTCTTCGGCGTATACGCCTGCAGCTCGATAACGGAATGGAAATCAGTCTTTGTAACCATGGTTTACCTCCTTAAAATTTTGGCCCGTCCTTTTCGCTCTCCGTCTCACGCCAGCCGGACCAGGAATATCCCAGCGCGGCCAGGAAAGCGTTGTAGACCAGCATAAACACGTCCAGGCGCTGCTTCTTGTTCCCTTTGATACAGAAGAAATCCAGCTCACAGAAACGCTCTTTTTCCGCGTCCGTCAACCGCTCCCACGTCCAGGAATGTTTTGTCACCCGCTCAAAATAATCGGGAATGACCTGTTCCAGATTTTCGCTCATTCGTAACACCTCCACTATTATGACAGAAAAAGAGGACGGTTTGCTAACCGCCCTCTCCTGATTTCTCACGCGATTTTCCGCCGGTTGCTCCTGTAGTACCTGTATTCCACCGGCTTTTTCTCCAGGTATCGCAGCACCCTTCCCACATCACGCCAGGGCCACATGAATACCCGGTCATACCTGCCATTATGCTTCTCCCAGCGCCAGATACACTTTGCCAGCAGTATCACGTTGTCCATATCCAAGTTTGCCATACTGCACACAAATTTGACGCCATTCCACGACTCAACGCTCCGCGCATACAGCTCGCCCAGGCGGTACGCATCATTCCCTTTGAGATTAGGGATATAGACGGGGGACTCCGGAAACTGTTTCAGAAATGCCCGGTACCAATCGTCGTTTCCCATGGCCTCATACACCTGGTCTATCAAAATCTCCAAATCAATCATATTTCTTACCTCCATTATGTTTTGATGGATGGAAATTTCTCTTTCTGCTATCATTACAGAAGAAAAGGACGGTTTGCTAACCGTCCTCTCCGTTTTACTTCCGCATCGCGGTCTGTCCCAGCTGGTTGATATGCGCGGGATGAATCTCCGGTGGCTGGTAAATCCAGGCCGCCTCCATGTCCTCACGGCTCGCTGCACCGGACACACCGTCCGCCCAGCGGCGCACATAGGGATACACGCGCCCGTCCCAGTCGCCCACGCTCCGGACCAGCTCCGAAACGGCCAGCTGCGCCTCGACCGCGCCGATCTTCTCCGTCAGCAGTGCAATGGTATCAGACGGTTTGCCATCGCAGGTCTCACGATATACATCCAAAAGCACCTTGCGACGATCCTTTACCTGTTTCCTATCCATGATGTAACCTCCATTAAATTTGTTTTATTATCGGGAGTGTTTCCCCTTACACTTCTATTACAGATCAATCTAATGTTTTGCTAACCGGCGAAAAATAATAATTTTGGCGGGCCAGCATCCGCCAGCCCGCCGTTTTTCAACCGTAGACTAATTGACCGAAGACCGCATACTGCATGATGTTGTCTGCGTATCCTCCTTAACTGTAATTGGCCGGATTTTTAGAAGCTGCTCCACAGTGCCGCACCGTAACACCTCCCGGTTTTTGCGTTCAATCAGTTTTGCCTCAGCCTCGGAAATTTCCCGATCTCCCAGATAGTAGTGTTTCAATCCGAACATTCACCTCCCGCTATGATTACAGAGAAAAACAGGCGTTTGCTAACCGATCCGCTGCATTTTCCGAACAAAAATAGGCGGGCCAGTTTCCCGGCCCGCCGTCTCTTATGCAATCGCCATCTTCTCCTTCCGGTCCATGTCGATCTTCTTGCTTCCGTAAAAGTCCCGGATCTCATCCAGCGTCAGGGACTTCTTGCTCCGCTTCCGGTAACCGTCCCGGTGGAAATACCAGGCGGATTTATTGGAGCTCCAACGGAACGCCAGCGCCTTCAGCTCCTCTTTGTGGGGCCGGGTATCTCCGGTGACCCATACCCAGGACCCGCACACCTCGATCTGAATGCCGTCCATGTGAATCAGCTGCTCAATGATATCCATGAACTCCGTCGCCGTCTCGGTGGTAGCAGTCCGGGCCGTGTAGAACTCACCCTCAGCGTTCTTGTGGACGTCCTTCAGGCGCTCAAACAGCTCCCGGTACTCCGCGTTGATCTCTTTCATGTCCTCGGTGCTGCCGCCCATGTCAGGATGGTGCTGCATCGCCAGCTTGTGATACTGCTTCTTCAGGTCCTCTGACGTCTCAGGATTTTTAAACCATTTCATTTTGCCGTCCTCCGTTATGTTATTTGAAATGGGCTTTTGGCTTGCACCAGGTATTCCCGGCACTCCATCTCTTACTGTTATGACAGACGGTTTTCCTGATTTGCTAACCGGAAAAAATAAAAAACCGCCCGGAAAAATCCGGGCGGTCGGTCAAATTATCGAATTGTTTTTACATCCGGAGCATTCTCCATGTATTGTCTCGCAGCGGTAAAAGACTGAAACGAAGTCACGTATGTCCAGACGTCATAAAATTCTTCAGGGACGTTTCCGTCCTGAATGTAACTGATTTTCCGGTATAGCTTGTATCTGTTCCCAAAATCGAATGGGGAATAGGTGACGGCCAGATATCCGTTGTTTGAAATCATGCAAGCCTCATTCCCTTTAATCTTCATATTGAACACCTCCACTATTATTACAGACGGAAAGTTATATTTGCTAACCGGTGAAATAAAAAAACCGCCCGGTTTTATCCGGGCGGTCAGGTCAGTCGCGTGCCGAGTCAATCAGAATATTAAATACAGCAAAGCAGTCATCTTTTGTGTTGAAATACAGGCCGTGTATACGATGTTCGTCGTCCTCCATCCGCAGCATCCACTTGTTTCCTACACGCTCGATCTCCTCCCGGTTGATGTTATAACCGTCAAACTTGAATTTTTCAACGTAGCGATAAACCATCATTTTCACTCCTATCCGGTTTGATTTCTACTGTTATTACAGAATAAAACGTTGATTTGCTAACCGTCCGGAAAAAGAAAAGGCGGGTCCGGAAAATCCGGCCCGCCGTGTCGTTACGCTTTTGGAAAGATATAGACAGTCTCATAGTATTTCCGGAACTCCCAGTCCAGCTCGTCCCAGTGCTTTCGCAGATAGGACCACAGACCGCCATCCACCTTGTCACGGTCAATTAAAATTCCATCCACGTGGTTTCCGGAAAATGCAAGGGACCATTCCTCTGTACCACGAAACGGAATCCCCTTGCGCGTCAGGTACTTCTTCAGCGCATCCATCGGCGCGGGCCGCTTTTTCATAACGCAGCCTGTCCACGTCTGGCACTCGGTCCCCTTGCAGTCCTTACCGTACTTTCCGCAGCTAACGCACATACTGTTTACCGCCATTGTTTTGTCCTCCATTATGTTTTCGATCTGTTCGATCTACTATCATTACAGAGAAAAATCCGGGTTTGCTAACCGGCCATAAAAAAAGAATGGGCAGGCCAGAAAACCGGCCCGCCTCATTATTTGTTGCACTTTTGATACATTCTGGCCCATTCACCCTTGCCCGTCGTGTCCTCAACTTTCCACCATGTTTTACCGCCGTCCCTTGTCGTATACGCAATGTTTCCGAGTAGAATATATGCGTCACTCTTGCCCCAGATTTCCATCAACTCCACGGCACGATCTTTTGCATGGCGGAGATAATGAGACCTGTCAAAAAGCCATTCCAGAGAAACTAAGCCAATAAATACTTGATAATGAAAATAAGATTTTTTCATGAATTTTACACCTCCTACTATTATTACAGAAGAAATATCCGTTTTGCTAACCGTCCGGAAAAAAGAAATTTCAGACTCCAAAAACAGGCCAGTTGCTTTCGTTCGTAAAATCGTAGCAGCTTTTGGCCGTCCGCTCGTCAATGGGATACACGCCTTTTACAGGCAATCCCCACATGGCCGCCTCGTGTTTGCAGAAGTTTGCTGCATCGTCAACGCTAGGTTCCTTTACGCCTTTGATACACATCCATTCTGCAGAATCCTCGTTTCCGTTGCTGAACTCAATTTCATAGTAATTCATTTTTTCGACCTCCCAAAAATTTGTGTTCCTACTACTATGACAGAATAATTATCCGCTTTGCTAACTGCCAGGAAAAAGAAAATACGGCGGGCTTTTGGTCCGCCGTTTCTGTTACACCTCCAACCAGTTTACAGAGTTGATATACTCTTTAATTTCCGGATTGTACTCGTTTTTGTCGATGTAGTCGCAGAGCGCCCGCTTTACGTCTTCCTCTGTTCCGTAGTCCATCGCGGCGGTGATGCCGTGTCCTACCGCTCCGTAGCGAACAATTTCCCGGTAAAACGCGGCGGCGGTATAGTGATACGTGTATCCATTCCGCAGCTGCTCCGGTATCTCATCCACCGGATAGAGGGAAGTAATGCGCACGTGCAGATCGTCCGACTTGTAATCGGATACCAAAATTCTGCTGTCCTCGTCCACGTCCTTGCGATCCAGGATTTTGTCAATAATCATCTTTCTGTCCTCCAATCTACCGGCTTGCAGTTTTCCGTCAGCCAGTTTGTCATGTATTCCGTATCAGACCAGTTATCCGACTCCAGGCAAGAGACGCAAAAAGCAATCTCAAACATGGGCAGAGCGGAAACGGATTTAACGGCCATCCCGTTGTCCGCCAGGAACATGGCGAACGTGTCAGCGACCGCCATAGAAACGATCACCGTCATGTTTTCCAGCGTTGCATTTTTCATTGTGCTTACCTCCATTAGGTTTTCTACTATTATTACAGACGAAACATCCGGTTTGCTAACCTGTCCAAAAAAATATTGGCGACGGGTTTTTGGCCCGCCGCCGCTTTTCAGTGATACAGCTTTTTGTGCCGCTCCAGGATTCTGTCCAGCACTTCAGAAAGCTCCGATTCCTTGCAGTACAGAACTTCCCGCTGGTCAGTCGGGCAGAAAAACTGACAGTCACCACAAATTGAGTTGCTGTCGCGCTTTAACACCGTGTTCCATGCCCAATGTTGGCCGTAGTCGTACCAGGTCATGCTGGAGTAGAAAAAGACGGTTTCCGGAGTCCCGCTCAACTTGTCATTCAACATCTGCGCCGCCCGCACCAGGCGTTGCCGTTTCGGTGTTGTATGGCTGTACAGCGCGATATAGCGCATATTTTCCACGCCGTAGTTGCTGACGACCTCCAGGTTACTGTTGGGTAAAATCAGCTTTTCACCGCTCCAGGTATCCAGGATAGCATATTCTCCATTGACATCCTTTTCGCAGCTGATAGGAATGTTCCGCTCCATGAAATAGGACTCATCACAGACTCTGACGTTCGTTACATCCAGGTCAAACGACTCCACGATGTTCGCCGCGTCCATCGTGCGATCCATATCGTATACGTAAACCGTAACACTCATCTTTGCTCTCATATCGAAACCTCCATAAAGTTTTTTGTGTTCCTACTATTATTACAGAAGAAAAGTTGTGTTTGCTAACCGGTTAGGAAAATAAAAATAGGCGGCGGATTTTTAGTCCGCCGCCGTCAACTGTTCCAGTTTTGCCCGCGTCGCCTCCACACGTTTTTCCAGTTCTTTGCAATCCTGAATGCAATCCTGAATATTCCTAGGGTCCTCATTCTCTGGATTGCGTAACATATCCGCAAGCGCATGTTGCTCATGTTCCAGATCACATTCCAGATTGTGGAGTCGTTCTGTCAGTTTCGCTACCCACTTTTCCAGCCTCGCCGGGTCACTCCGTATCCGCTGGATTTTTGCGGCCTCCTCAGCGGCCTTTTCCATCTCGCGGGAAATCCTAGCTGCTTCCTGTTCCGCCTTGTTCATATAGAATTGAATGGTCCCGCATCCGTTTTTCTTTGAGTACTGAAGGACGACTTCTCGTCCATCCCAAACGTAAGTATAATATATGTGCGTCGTGCTGTAACCCTGATATCCGTTTGTTTTAACGGAATGGGGCTCCATGTATTGGCAACATATTGCCGTTTGCTTTACCGTTAGCCACCTGGCCCGACCGGGTCCGATCCTCTGAAAAAGAGACGGAAGAAACGTGTCATCAAACCAACTCATTTTTCATAACCTCCATAAAGGTTTTTGTGTTCCTAATACTATTACAGATAGAAAATGAGCTTTGCTAACCTGAAAAACAAAAAGACGGCGGGAGATTTTCCCGCCGTCCTGTTACTTCTCCATGCGCTTCCTGACAGCTTCCAGGATATCCGCGCATTCTGCTTCCAGCTCTTTTAAATCCTGTTCTGCATCGCTGGCCATTGCTTTTTTATGGCCTCGCTGTTCTGCCAGACGGGCAAGGCCACGTTGGCGGAACCATTCGCGGTTGTGCTTCCTCACTTCCTAACCCCCTTTAAATGAAATACATTTCCCCGTTGATTTCCAGGGCGATGGCGTCCTGGCTCATTTGCTGTTTGAGGTCCTCGCAGAGGTCCACGACTTCACCGATATACTTCTGCAGGTCGCTGTCACTGGCATAAGCAAAGACAACCGTTGTCTTCTCTGCTACCAGGCCCGCAGCGGGGGAGACCCAATAGCCCAACGCGGGCGTGGACGTTGCACCGCCGAACAGGGAAGAAAGCAGCGTTGCTGTTCTGTTGACTTGTTCGGAGTTGTCAACGTGTTCATTGATGTTGTTCGTCGCCGGAACGTACACCGTGATTTTGCTGGACAGCTTCAGACAATTCATCAGCCTTGCGTTTTCAAGTTTCATGTTTCTTTCCTCCATTATGTTTTCTGTTAGGGGCCCGGCCCGTTTCACCGGGCCCCTATCTATACCATTTAAATTAAATGTTTTGCTAACCGCGATTTAAAATTTTCTTATGCCGCCTTTAAGTCCTTCAGCGCCTCCCGCATCTTCATAATGCGCTTGTGGACGGCGGGGCCGCTCATACCGACCGCCTTACCAATCTCCCGCTCGGTCTTCCCCTCGATCACCATCTGCAGGACGCGGCGGCCAATCTCATCGCAGCTGTCCGAGTATTCCTGGAGCATCGCCCGAATTGTCGCGGCGCGTTCGGTGTTTTGCCGGTTGTCGGCGGCCATCGTTTCAACGTAGCTTGCCGCGTTGCCGTCGTCGTCGGTCACATCAAAATCACAAGCAACGGAGTGTTTCGCGTCACCGTAGTAGATAGCAGCGATACTGGCACGGGCCGCATTGTAAACCAGGGAAACAAGGGTAAGGGGCTTTTTGAACTGTGCAGCGCGGCGCTGGTTTGCAGCGGTCAGGCGGTCGCCGTCGTCAATGGCTTTTGCAACGCGGAGCCAGGACTCACTGACGAACTCGTCAAAATCGTGGGGCCGATGGCACCCGAAAGCGGGAACTTCGGAGAACTGCAGATACTTGTCTTCAACGGAATAGCCGATCTCATTCTTTGCCGCCTTGCGGACACAACGGCGGATCATCGTGTCTTGCTCTTCACCCGTCATTGCCTGCCAGGTCTTCACCACATCGGCGGCATTAACGGCGGCATTCTGGCCGTCAGCCTCAGCCCATGCCATTCTAAGGCATTCACCCATAACCACATCAGACACCTTGCAGCCCATTTCAAGAGCGGCAGCCTTGCGGATAGCCCAAGCGCGGACCATGATAGCAGACAGATTGTAAACCTTTTTCATTGTTCTTTCTCCTTTAAGTTTAAATTAAATGTTGTGCTTAACTTTAAGTTGTCGGCACCCTCAAAGGGGAGCCACCCGAAAGGGGCTCTAACCTCTTTCGATGGTACTATTATAGCAAAACATTTAATTTAAATCAAATAATCGAATTGTTGAAATTTTTAAAGTGCCTGAAAAAGTACAGAATAATCACTAAAACAACAAAAATATGGCTCTTTATAGATTGGAATAATACCAATTTTTAAAGTAAAATTTCGGCACAGTGCTGCCTTTTTTGAACAAAGTTTGTGCAAAATGACGGATAGCTGATTGCCTGGCATCGCCGCAGCGCCAGCGCCAGAACGCCAGAACGCCAGAACGCCGGAGCCCGCCCCAGTAGAGGACGGAGCCGCAGCGGAGCAGCGGCAAAAGCAAGTCCGCCGATCTGGATCAATACGACCGGCCCGCCCCCGCCCCGCTGTCAGCCTATGACGTCAGCGCCAGCCCCGCCGCCGTAGTTGCTGCTGTAGTCAGCGCCAGCACCAGCCGCCAGCAGTACCGGCCCGCCCCGCCTCCGTCGTCGTCCAGTCGTCGCTGTCGTCGGATACGGAAATGAGAGTCTGTATAGAGATAGAAGAAGATGAATGCGGACATGGTGGGAAAACACTCGGTTTGAAATTGACTTCTTTGTGCCCGTCAGGTCATATTTTTATCGAACCTGGACCCGCCGGTTTGCTGATACTATGTCACCCGCCGCCAAAAATCCGCCCGCCTGTCCGTGAATCTTCCGTTTTTCTGCTATCTTCCCCGCCGCCGTTGCTGTAATTCTGCTTTTGGAGAGTATGCAGAACAGCCCGCCCATTATCGAACGACTGCAAACGCGAAAGCAAAGCCAGGACCCCATTTTGCTACCATCAACCAATTGACGGGGGACGCCCTACATTTTGATGGCCTCCTGTTTCAGCAAGAATCGAAATAGTACCTCTCCTCTATCTCCTCTCCACAAATCTCCCATTTTCGTCTCGCAATTCATCTCGACGACTCCCGTCAACAACCGCACCGATTACCACCTTAATTCAGGGAATTTTGCCTGGATTCCCTTACCGTTATCTAATCTTCGAGCCAATTGTAAACGTTATTATTTTCGATAAGCAAAACATTTAATATCAATTTATATTGACTTTAGCACGGTCTTGTGGTAGAATAGAAAATATAAAGAACAGCTGCAAATGAACGATTTCAAAACACTTTTTCACGCGATTCGTACAAATCATACGATTTCAAGAAACACATCAAATGAGGTGATACTATGGACGCTCAGATTTCCTTCTTTGACCATATCCAGGAAGTAGAGGTAGCTCAATCTGCTACTAAAATCATCCAAATGTTTCCCAATTCTGCACCACCCAAAAAGACAAACTACCGTAAAGGAGAAGAACAAACAGTATTCCCCATCAAATCCAGGGAACAACTGAATGCTATGGCATCCTGGTTACAGGCCAACGCAGATCCGAAATACCTTCTCGGATTTATCCTTGGCATCAACCTGGGACTGAGAGCAAACGAGCTGCTGGAACTGAAGTGTTCTGATATCTTCTTCCCGGATGGGAGGGTACGTTACATTACGAATGACTATACGGACACTACAGACCGGATCTCGGTTTACCAGGAAAAGGTTGATAAACGCCGTGGACTGTATCTCAACGAATCCTGTGTCCATGCTATCCAGTGGTATTACGGAAATACCCGCAATCACTACAATGATGGTTACGTCTTTGCATCGCGTGAAGGTGGCCACATTGAAGTAGACACTCTACGGAAAGTGTTAAAGAAAGCTGCTACGGCTTGCGGAATCAAGCAGAATATCGGTACTCACACCTTACGGAAAACCTTTGGATATTTCCATTATCAAAGCAATCACGACATTGTTTTTCTCCAAAGGCTTTTTGGTCATTCCAGCGCCCTCATCACCATGCGTTATATCGGTATCGCTGATGAAGAAGAAAAAAGAGCATATCATAATGTGTCCATCGACTTGTTAAACGGTATTTGATTTTTTCCTTATGAACACACTGCCAGTTACGTAAAAGACACAATTCTCAAAAATACTGTTAGACTCATTTCACACGCTGACAGCTGCGCTACGCGCCTATATTACGGAATAGTTCCTTGCCAACTTTCTACAATGAAGAGACTACAGTCTTAGGAACTATTGTCAAAAAACACTTTTTAACAATTTTAAATTTCATAACTTTTTAGACGATTTCTCTTTTTTACAAAAAGACCCCTCCCGTCTTTAGGGCCCATTTTTGAAACCGTTGTGTCACAACTGCTTCAAGGCTCGAAACTCAAATTTTAGAACCTGTTTGGTGCTAACCCCGTTTTTTACGATACAAAAAATCATAACTTTTCGGAGGTTTTACTATGTTCCTCAAAACACAAAAGAAGCCGGCCGCCAGTGAAGCCGACCACAAAAGAAACCAGCTCCGAAGTAAAGTTCTCTGTGCGGCGATACATCTGGAAGAGCGCGTAGAGCGAGTTATCGTCTGCCAACACGTCATTGACCTGTACCCGGATGGCCCGGATAAGGAACGCGCTGAGAAAGATCTGGAATACGCCCGGTACTCCATGATTTGCGCTATCGGTACCTATGATGATGTACGGTCAGAGCTGACTCGCTACGTAAAGGATCACAGATCAGAATTTGTGACCACGGCCAACAACGATGGTTCCAGAGGGGAATATACCAGTCACAATGTCGTTGAAGATACGTGGCGCAGATTTTATAAGAGGCGGTGATCTTCTACGGTTGAAATCCAATATCCCAGTAGTCTTTTCAACTTGCCAAGAAATATCAGCGAGACTGCGGTCATCGCAACAAACGGAGCTGTTAACAAGTTTATCAAAAATCAGATGGAGGTGCAGCGCATGAGTCGTCATAAGTTGAGTAAGGAAAAGCGGCAGGCGGTCTATGACAAGATGGGCGGCCACTGCGCCTACTGCGGCTGTGAAATCGCGCTGAAGGATATGCAGGTGGATCACATGACTCCGGTATACTTCTGCGAGACACATGGTCTTGACAGTGGGGAGGTAAACGCTCTTGATAATCTGCTGCCGGCTTGCCGTTCTTGCAATCAGTACAAGGGCACTCTGACCGTTGAAAAGTTTCGCCGGTTGATTGAGCGCGGCTCAGATATCCTGACGCGAAGCAGCGTTGCCTATCGTACTGCGGTACGTTTTGGTACGGTAAAACCAAACCCGCAGAAGGTCGTCTTCTATTTTGAGAGGTTTGGTCAGAATGGTGGGATTGAAAAGCAGGGAATAGTAGATTTTTAAACGGGAAAGAAATTTCTCTCGCGTAAGCAAAACATTTAATTTAAAAGGAGGCATAGATCGATGAAGTATCGTAATCCTGATACGGGTGATATCTTCAAAAATATCAACGATGCTTGTCACTACTTCTGCAACGAATTTTCGGGACCATGTTACCAATGCCCGATTTGTGGTGACGATTGGAATTGTTTTGCCTACGTTTTGCAGCACCCAGAAGAGGCCGCCAAACGGATGGGGATGGAGATCATCGAGGATTCGCCGTATAACTCTGCCGGAACGTGCGGAAGTTGTGTGCATTTTCAGCCTTTTGGAATTGCAGGAGTTGGAAAATGCGCAATGACCGGAAGATATTTACCAAGCGAACACAAATGTGATATCAAGGAGAACAGTATGGAGCAGAAGGATGAGCACATTACCGAGACGGTGGACCACCCCGCCCACTACAACCAGGGCGGCGTGGAGTGCATCGACGCCCTGAAAGCCGCCACCGTGGGGCTGGAGGGCATACAGGCGTTCTGCACCGCCAACGCCATCAAATACCTCTGGAGGTGGAAGAGCAAGGGCGGCGCGGAGGACCTGGACAAGGCTATCTGGTACATCAATCGGCTGAAGGAGGAAATCGGGAATGGATGAGCCGCTGAGCGAGTGGACGCTGTTGGCGGAATATTTTGCGAATTGCAGAGATGGAACGGGCTGCCGTAAAGGGTGCCAGGCTGCTGAGGACACAAATGTCCCTGACAAACCCGACAAGCCACGCCTGGCCGAGGTGCTGGGGGTGGAAGTTGACAAGAAATTCCGTATTTCTGGCTCATCTGATAGGTTTTGGGTAGACAAATACGGAGTCGCCAACGCAGAAAAAATGGGTGACGAAGACGCGGCCGTCTGGGTCATGTTCGCAATAAATCACCCAAATAACATCGTTCGGTCATGCCTGACGGAGGCGGAGCTGGCTATCTGCAAGGCTGTGGGGGCCAAGTGGGTGAGCCGGGATAACGGACTATCTGTTGCCGTCTTATGGATGGATAAGCCGCATCTGACCGATTCAGGGTATGAAGGAGGAACTGTAGCCGCAGAGATATACGGGAAACATTTCCTCTGTGTACGCCCCGGCGACTGCATCTGCGTAGAGGAGGCTGGTGGCAAATGATCTATGCCAGATCATGTATGCAGTGTGAACATTCGGATAAAGAGCGGCAGAAAGATGGGAAAATCAGATGCACGCGGTTTTCACGGTGGGTTCAGCCGGTGTTTTACTGTGATGAATACACGTACCGGATTGATTGGTCTCTTGGTGCATTCAAAAATACTCTGCTAGATATCGCTGCGGATCATCATAAGAAAGGGGTTAATACCGATGTCGTATTTTGAGAAGAACTGTAATTTTGAAAACGACGAGGAAAGCTATCGGAATATGGCGATGTTATGCGGTGTTGATGTTCAGCGAATGATGATGTTTGCAAGGTATCATATCGATGCCGCAGAAGATGTTGTACGTCTGGTAGAGAGGTTGCACGAGATACTGGATCTGTTCAAATATGTCCCGCAGGATCTGACGGAGCACGATCTTGTGGCGGCGATTTCTCAGTATGACGGCGACGGATCAAAGCCGTGTTGTGATCTTGTATATTGCGGCCTGGATATTATTCGTAGATATCTGGCAAAAAGGAGAGAATACTGTGGGCGGCAAAACGATCCGTATCAAGGTTAGGAGTAAGGTTGGTGGATTGCTGTGGTTGTAAATGTCTGCGATGCGATTATGGGTGCCGGAAAAAGTCAAGCTGCGATTACAATGATGAATGAAGACACGGAACACCGCTATATTTACATCACGCCATATTTGGATGAAGTCGAAAGAATAAAAAACAGCTGTAAGGATAAGAACTTTGTAGATCCTCAAAATTATGGCAATGGGAAGTTGCGAGATTTGCATAAGCTGCTTTCGTTGCGTTCCAATATTGCAAGTACGCACGAATTGTTCAAGTCGTATAGCGAAGAGACGATCAGGCTCATTCGCAATGGCGGTTATACACTTGTGCTGGATGAAGCATTTCAGTCTGTTGAAATTATTCCTGTATCTGCCAGCGATTTGAAAATACTTCTCGACAGCATGATAGAGGTTGATGATACCGGCCATGTCAATTGGATTGTCAACGATTATCACGGCAGGTTTGATGACCTTTGCAAGATGTGTCTAACCGGAAATGTGATCTTGCACAAAGACTGTTTTATGATCTGGTACTTCCCGGTCAATGTTTTTATGGCGTTTCAGGATGTCTATATCCTGACCTATCTGTTTGATGCGCAGGTGCAGAAGTATTATTTCGATGTAAACGGGATTGATATAAAAAGAATCGGTGTGATAAGACAAAATGGTGTGTTTCGGTTTTCAGAATCAATGTATGTTCCGGAATATGTGAAGGATATCAAAAATAAGGTGCATATCGTAGATGATAGGAAGTTAAATAAGATTGGCGATACTATGACGAATCTATCATTTACGTGGTACTCAAAATTGAACAAGAAAAGTGGTGAGCAGCTTGTAAAACAACTAAGAAATAACTTATCAAATCTATTCAAGAATAAGCTTAAATGTTCTTCGGATAGGATCATTTGGACGGTATTCAAGGATTATCAGGATAAGATAAAGGGAAAGGGATATACGAATGGTTTTGTGTCATGTAATGTACGCGCAACAAATGCTTATCGGGATAGGGACTGTTTAGCGTATTGTGTTAATATCTACTACAATCCGTTTCTAAAAAGATATTTTCAGGATCATGGCGTTGACGTTCGGGAAGATGAGTATGCGTTGAGTGAGATGATTCAGTGGATCTGGCGGTCAGCGATTCGTGACGGTAAGGAGATCTGGATCTACATACCAAGCAAACGTATGAGAGAGCTGCTGCAGGGATGGTTGAAAGACTTGGAAACAAATTATGTGATGCAGCGTCAATAGCGTTCGGTGATGTAAGGTGATTTGATATTTTGAGGAAAGTTGGCGCGGCGGTGTAACGAAGGGAGGCTTGCGATGAGCACCGCACGAAAAGATTGTATTTGGTTTGAACAATGTGGCTCTGAGTGCCGTGGGAAATGTGATGATTTTACTACGATAGATGGGCCGGAAGATGATGAGACGTATTATAGAAACGTCTTGTACGAGAATGCTCTGGAGTATCAGACGGTGATACGTGACTTTTCAGATAGGAGTGATGATTTTTGAATCGTGAAAAACGCAGAGCTTTGGAAAAGAAAGCGAGAAATAAAAACAGGAGATCTCATATTGTGAACTATCTGGAGAGTCTATGGGGCAAGCACGATGATGCTATTTATGATGGAGACCGTGTGATGTTGAAGGTAGACCAGATTACTGGCCGTAAGGAATACACAGGTCTACAGGAGAGCTACCGCAATTTTGTGGAGTCCAGTCGCGGGAAGGTGTTTGTCGTTCATTCCCACCATGCGCGGCCAGATGGATTTTCCGCTATTATGGAGCTTGAAGGTGTTAACTGGACGTTCTGGTATGGAGATCTTCTGAAAGTAGAGAATGCGCAGGCCAAGGGGGATGAGTGATCCATGGGCAATTCGGTCTACATTGTATCTGCGGATGCAAAAGATCTGTACTTGGCGAACTACTCCAGTCCGAGCAGTAAGGAATACTCTGTACGGATGACCGGAACAGATCACAACGACAAATTTAATACAAGGCGTTTTGTCAACACTTTGGATTACAGCCTTGATCTTATCAAATTGAGAGAGGTCTACGAAAAAGTGTATCGCCGCATGGACTTCACTTTCAGCAAGAGGGGGAAGGAATACTGCAGGCGTGTCATCAATGTCACATTTAAATACAACGTGAAGGAGTTTAACCGCTTTTTCGGAAATCTGTATGTCAAATTCGGATATCTTCCACAGGATATTACACTGACCGACAATATTTGTATCAGAGACGGAGAACTGCTTGCGGTGCGAGTTGGTGCTCCGGTGGATAATCCTGTCTCTCCGCAGGAGCTTGGAGATCTGTTCGTATTCGACAATGGTACATACCGACTTGGTAAAACGATGAAGGTTATTCTGACTGTTGCGCAGCTTCGCAGTTTACTTTATCAGGATGGGTTTGTTTGTGACGGTATTGTGTTTCGCAGGTTCAAGCGGTCTAGCGGCAGCAGCAGAATTGGAAAGTGTTTGTTTATCGATGAACAGTTGTATCCCAGAATGCACAAATGGGAACTGTGCGGTCTGAAAGTAAAGGACGGCCAGGAGATTGATCTGGCCGCGCTGGAAGCATATATTGCTCTGACATTAAGCAGTATTACCGGAACCCTGCCTCTTTGTCCGGAGAATTTTTTGGTAATCGACGATTTCAAAAGTGTATTCAAAGATAAAGTAGTGGCAACCAGAATCGGAGATGACGGTTGGCTGACTTCCAAGCCGGAAGAGGTAGAGGTAGAAAATAGCATCTGGGATGGGCAGTCCCTGATCGATGTAAGTGCGATGGGGGAGTATCGGAATTACGGTATGATCCTGCTGCGCAACAGGTTTTTCAAATCCGCCTGTTTCAATGCAAATATCCAGGATTTCTTTACGGATCATGGGATTACTGATGTATCTCAGCTTTCCGGATTTACGCTGGCGGAGAATATCGAGGACATCAAGATTATTACAACGCCCAGCAGTATCAAGTATGTCAAGTTCGGCCCCCTGGAGCAGTGGCTGCGGCTTTTGGAGGAGGACGGAAATTTCGGTGTTGTGAAACATGAAAAGCCGACGCATTTCTTCGATGGTCGTATGGTACAGACGCACTATCAGCTTTTGAACACACTTCAACTCTCGCAAGAGGATGTTGATCTGCTGGTGAAGCCATCACTGGATTATCTGAATCTGATCTACACCGATCCTGCTGTGTTTCGTTATCACATCAAGTTTATGGGAGGTGATGGCGATATCAATTGGGACGGTGTTATGACAACGAACGATGTGGTATATCAGATGCTCGGTGTTACGGACAGATTTACAGAGACAAAGCTGTACTACAATTTCAGGCAGGAGGTATTGAAATCCTTTAAAAAAGAGCTGTCACGCGGACACATCCTTGTAAAAGGGAATTATTCCACACTTCTCGGAAATCCAATTGAGATGCTGTATGCTTCAGTCGGCCGGTTTGATGGAGTGAGTAAAATTGGAGTAGGGAATATATTTTGCAAACGGTTTGATTTTGATCAGATCATCCTCGGCTCCCGCAGTCCTCATGTGACAATGGGAAATATTTTACTGGCAAGAAATACGGATAACGCGGAGATCCAGAAGTATGTGAATGCTACGGCTGAGATTGTGTGTGTCAACAGTATTGGGGAGAATATTCTGTTCAGATTATCCGGTGCCGATTTTGATTCCGATACGATGATGCTGACTGATAATCCCATTCTGATTCAGGCGGCGCACCGCAACTATCACCGCTTCCTGGTGCCTACCAGTATGGTTGCGGCAAAGAAGATTGTAAGGCACTACACAAGATCGGATCAGGCCGATCTGGATATCAAGACGTCTGTCAATAAGATCGGCGAGATCGTCAATCTGTCTCAGGAGCTGAACACGAAGCTTTGGGATGCGCTGAATGGCGGAGCAGACTTTTCAGAATACGAAGAACTGTATTGTGAGATTGCGCAGTTGGATGTCCTGAGCAACATTGAGATTGATAAGGCAAAGCGTGAGTATGCGGTTGACAGTGTTGCCGAGATCAAGAGACTCAGGAGAAAATATGAGGCAAGAACAAAGGATGGCAGGCAGGTAAAGCCGAACTTCTTGGGTAAAATTGCCCGCATGAAGGGGTATTATGACAGTGAAAGGAAAGACTACCAGTTTCACGAGACGACGATGGACTTCCTTCAGCACAGCCTCAACTCATATCGTAACCCCTACTCGTCAGCACCTTTTCTCCCATTTTCCGCATTGCTGGTGCAGGATGTGTATTCTCAGAAATCCGTGTGGTATCCGCAGGTAGAGCGAATCCTGAGTTTTGTACGTGATATGCGCACGGAAATTCGCTCCGTATGGGACGGTACAGATGACGGATTGGACAACTACGGGAAAGCGATTCTGGTGCACGAGATCAGGAGTGAGTATATCGAATATATCAGGGCTTTGCGAATCAGCCCACATACGGTGTATCGTCTGATGCTTGCTATTGAAGAACCGCATAACAAAGATATTTCCAGGACGTTGTTCTATACTTTGTTTTTTGCTCCCAATCAGTGCTTTTTGGATCTGATCGAAAAGAGCCGCACGCCGATTTCCACGTTGAAAGAAGTGCAGGATGATAACTGGGATGTGGAGTTGTACGGGTTTCATTTTTGCAAAGAGTTCGGAGAATTACGCAAATGTTCATCTGCTGATATGTGAAAATGCACAAATTTTGCGCCAAATTTGGGCGTTTCGCTAGAATAATTCCAAAATGGGCTTGGTAACTCTCGGTTGTTGTCGGGAGTTTCCAAGCCCAAAATAAATTGTTTTTATGAAGGGGGAAGTAGAAGCCCTCAAATCTATTTGAAAAGGATGAGTTTTTGTGATTTCGATTACCAAGGCTGAGAAGGACAAGCTGGTCAAGGCGTTTCCTCCCAATAAGCCGCCCTACTACAAGTTTCCCAGAACGATGAAGCAGGATTCCAAGCGTCACCACTATTTCTGTACGGAGAGTGAAGAGCTGATGCGGATGATCGCTGACAGCAACGCATATGCCGCAGAGCTGGTCAAAGAGTATGACCGAAGAAATGAGCTGCGGCGAATGCGAAGAAAAATGTGCAATGGTGGCTCCAATGGCGATCAGAGAAAGCTGTGAGCGGTATTCCCATGCGGTGATTGATTGCTCCGATATGACACTTACCGAGTTTTGCACCGATAATGTGCGGACTTATGATATCATGGAGATCCTGAGCCGGTGGAATGGGGTTCCGGATATAGAAATCGAAATCAGGCAGAGAAGGATTTTGCCTGCGGATGAGAGGTGAAGACATTCGTGAATCCGAAGTATGAACGTCGTGACGGTGAGGATGTATTTGAATATGGTCTTCGCCTCATTGAAATGAAAATTGAACAAAAGCCTGACGATCTGGATTGGGAAGATATTGTTGAAGCAACCGGGATTGACTGTCACAGAGACAGTCTGCGGAAGGCCGCTTCCGTCACGCCATATTCTGGATATGCGGTTGCACAATACTTCAAAAAGAAATATGCTTCTCAATGTGCGCCGAATCAGGATAGCTACATGAATGAGCTGGACTGCAAGATTGCTGAAATGCGCAAAGAAACAAAGCGTTTCTATGACCAGAGGCGGGAGTTCCATAAGATGGTTGACAGGATTGGCCGCGAGGAAAATCTGGAGGACCGTCTGATCGAGGCTGCCAATGGGTTAAAAGATAGCATTGGTAGCATTGATTTTAATCATTCACATGATCTTAACAATGATAATGAAGCAATCCTCGTGTTAACTGATTGGCATTATGGGATGACCACAAATAATGTATGGAATCAATATAATACGACGGTTTGTAAAGATCGTATTAAGAACATTGTTGAAAATGCCGCAAACAGAATAATGCTACATAGATGTTCAAAGCTCCATATTGTTGTTCTTGGAGATCTTGTTCATGGTAGTATTCATGTCAGTGCAAGAGTAGCATCTGAGGAACTTGTTTGCAATCAAATTATGCAGGCATCAGAAATTCTTGCTCAATGTGTCGAATATCTAAGCAAATTTGTTGATAAGACAATCGTCTATATGACGTATGGTAATCATGCGCGTACCATTCAAGATAAAAATGATAGCCTTCATGCAGATAATTTGGAGAGGTTGATTCCTTGGTGGTTAGAGCAGAGATTACGTGGCTCAGAAAATGTACTTGTAAAAAATGATTTTGAAAACGAATTTCTATGTTTTAGAGTATTCGATTACGGGTTTTGTGCATCGCATGGTGATCTTGATGGTGCGAAAAATTCTACGACAGCATTAACTACATTATTTCATAAGAAATATGGATACAATGTAGACTATATTTTACTTGGAGATAAGCACCATAGAGAGAGTTATGAACAATTTGGCGTAATATCAATGGTGTGTGATGCTCTTTGCGGATCTGATGATTATGCAAATGATCGTAGGTTATATTCTAATCCTGGACAAACATTATTGATAGTTTCATCTGCATCAGGCTTGGATGCTGAGTATCATCTGAGATGTGGTTAATGGCAGATGATTTGGCATATTACGGGTTTATTTATATCACAACAAATATTGTGAATGGTAAGAAGTATATAGGAAAGCGAAAATATGATCGAAACAGAGAGTGGGTAAGATACATAGGAAGTGGTGTATTATTAAGAAAAGCAGTTAATAAATATGGAAAGGCGAGCTTTAATAGAATAATTATTGATAAAGCATTTTCACTAGCTGATCTTAACGAAAAAGAGAAGTTTTGGATTGAATTTTATGATGCTATACATAATGATTCATTTTATAATATTGCCTCTGGCGGTGATGGTGGGAATGTTAGAACTGGATATTCTGACGAGCAATATCGGATGTCCGAGAACAAGAGAATTTCTGCTGTTAAAAGAGGACATATATATGGTGAACAAGTAAAATCATCAATACTAACTGAGAGTGATGTCTCACGCATTATTGAAGACATCAAAATGAATACACCGCTTGCTGAAATTGGTAGAAAATACAATATATCTGAAATGACGGTTAGTGATATAAAGAATAAGAGAACGTGGAAGCATATTACAAAAAATGAAGATTTTTCAACATTCACAGTAAGCTATGTTTCAACACGTAAAAAGCCCGTAGGCCAGTTTGATAAGAATATGAACTTAATAAATACTTATGAGAGTGCACGTGAAGCAGAAAAATGTACAGGAATAGGATATAAAATGATTTCAAAAGTTTGTCATGGTGAAAGACGATCTACTAATGGTTATATATTTAAATTTATATGAGGAGTGAAATCATGATTAAAGCTGATATTGTGGCAGCTTTATGTGAAAAGGGTTACTATAAAAACCAAGCCAACACGGTGATTGATGATCTGCTGGACATTATCCGTACCGCACTTATCAATGGCGAGCAGGTGCAGCTACGCGGATTCGGCACTTTTGAGGTGAAAACGAGGAAGGGCCGCAACAGCAAGGATATCTCTACGGGTGAGATGCGCGTATCGAGCGACCGCAAGCTGCCTATGTTCCGTGCGAGCAGCAGTTTGAAGCAGGCTGTACGGGTGAATGAGTAACAGGAAAGCTAAAAAATTTTCTTTTAAATTTAATGTTTTGCTATTGACAAATAGGAAAACCTGTAGTATATTATATTTAAGCAAAACATTTAATTGTTAATTACAGATATTTGTCAATGTGATACGTAACAATTAACGCTGCAAAAAAGTAACTTGAAAATCAAATATGGGGCCGTTTTGGATTCGACGGGGTTCTGAGAGTGCGGGACTCGCAGGTAGAAGACCGCCTTAAGGCTTAACAAAAATGAAATGACAACACTGATACTGTTATCATGATCCATCCCGCTGTTGTTGACCTGATGGCTAGCAGGGCCGCAGCTTAATCGGAGTATGGATTTCCCAAGACGACGCACCGGCGGATGGGTAAGCGTCTGAGGTCAAAGATACACCGCATCTTTGCAGTTTTCCTTATCACTGGGTAAAGAAATAAGGTGGTGGAGGTGTGCAAACCGTTTTGTACATCCTGGGCAAGATATGGCAGTATCGCAAGCACCCGCTTTGGCATTGCTGAAAACTGCCTATTGCGTAAGAAGGTCCTGTTCATGTAGGAATTTCGGACAGGGGATCGTAACCCCTCGGCTCCACCATATCGGAGCAAGGCGTGTTATTGTAAGATGGCCGTCTGGCTCCAGGCACCATGAGAGAAGCCTGCACGCGGCGGTGCTGCTTTTACCAATTCTCTCGATACGGAGGTACTTATGGAATGGAGAAGAATGATTTATCATGGGAGTGATTTAGGAGATTATTATCTAATTTCAGATCATGGAGATATTCTAGGTATTAAAACTCATCATATCAGAAAACAGCTACTTTCAGACAATGGATACAAGATGTGTTCAGTAAGTCTTGGATGCCGTGAAAGAAAAGTATGTGTCCGAGTACATAGGGCGGTTGCTGAAACTTTTATTCCAAATCCAGAAAATAAACCAGAAGTGAACCATTTAGATGGAAATAAACTGAATAATTGTGTAGACAACCTAGAATGGGTAACTGGAAGTGAAAATATGATTCATGCATCTGAGAATGGGCTGTTGAATACACAAAAGTGTGAGGATAATTGTTTTTCAAAGCTTACGAAAGAAAAAGTCGAATGGGCTCGTTCTGTATATGTGCCACGAGATAAACAATACGGATTAAGGTGTTTAGCACGGCTTTTGGGTGTTGACCATTCTACATTAAGATCTGCCATTATATGCAAAACCTGGGTGTAGTTCAGTTGGAAGAACACACGATCTGGGATCGTGGGGGCGGAAGTTCAAATCTTCTCACTCAGACCATTCGAGACGCTTACAGCAATCTTAATTCTTTATATAAAATATATTTATAAGGTTTGAATTTTATGCGTCTCATGTTTCAGAAAACTTGACGGGTAGTTTTTGAAGATCGTCGCTGTCGATCAGTTTTTTAAACCGTCTATATATTGCGGAGTAGACTGGAGGTGGTTCCAGCTCTGCCTCATAAGCAGATCTACGCGGGTTCGACTCCCGCCTCCGCAACCACCGGTCATTATTGGGCAACTAAGACCAGAAAATGATTGCTTTCTTTTATGTGGGTGTAGCTCAATCGGAAGAGTGCCGTCCTTCCAAGTCGGATGTTGCGGGTTCGACTCCCGTCGCCCACTCCAAAAGGAGGATTATTATGACTAAACTTGTTTCGGCAGCTATCAAATTCAGGCTGAAAAATAGTGAGTATTATCATATCCTTTGTGGACGCCGGCATGATGAGATTTTCAGATTGATGCACGACCTGCACATTGACTATGACAAAGAAACAGCTGAACAGGGGTTTCTGACCTCTGATGATAAATTTGTTGACCGCAGGATTGCGGTGTATGTAGCCCGTGCCGCCAGTCAAGTTTCTCAGGATTTCAACGAAAATATTCTCTATTCAGAGGATGTCTGGCCTGAGAACGAATGATATGTTGGGGTGTAGCCAAGTGGTAAGGCACGGGACTTTGACTCCCGCATCCGCTGGTCCGAATCCAGCCATCCCAGCCAATATGCTCCCATCCTCTAACTGGAATAGGAGGCTGGCCTCTCAAGCCGGTAATGTGAGTTCGATCCTCACTGGGAGTACCATACAATGGCGACGTGGACGAAAGGTAAAGTTGCCGGCCCTTCAAGCCGGAGACTGTGGGTTCGACTCCCACCGTCGTCACCAGGAGGAGTTGTCATGCCAAGATCAAGCGGAGCGAATAAGGTTGTCAAGAAATTGCCTGCGTCAGAGAACGGTCACGGTGTTCGATGTATTACAAAGTCTGGGCAGGAGTATTTCATTACGCATTGTCTGGAAAAGATGCGGTTTACGCTGTGGAAGAATGTTGACGGAGGTCTCGAACAGATTGCTACGGCAAAGTCACCAATGGATCTGGAAGATAAAGTTCCATGGGAGCAATAACAGCTCCGTCATATGCTGACGTAGCTCAATCAGGCAGAGCAGCTGTTTTGTAAGCAGTGTGTTCAGAGTTCGATCCTCTGCGTCAGCTCCAACGCTGGCATAGTTCAATGGCAGAACTGTTGTTTCGTAAGCAACTGATGTAGGTTCGACTCCTGCTGTCAGCTCCATATAACTGTTTTATATTATGGCGGATTTGACCCCAGTTGGGCGGGGAGCGGTTTTGAAAACCGGTGGCCGTGATAAGCGGCTTGTGAGTTCGATTCTTACATCCGCCGCCATGCCGGTTACGGCATAAAATCAGATGTATCTCCGGTAAATGTCGGACTCGCTTTGCGCGGGATAGAAGAATAGACGGGGACGCTTGTCGCTCAAGCAGAAGGCAGGATAAACACCGGAGGCCCGTCCTGCGGAAGATACGACATATCTTAAATATATGCCTTTGCTCTCTGCATGAGGGGAGTTATGGCGCGTGGGATGTACCTTCGGGACTACCTATGCTAGATTTATCGCCCTGAAGTACAAGGGGCAACAGTTCCCGCAGGCTGAGAGGCACACTTGCGGGCCATCTGTTACTGCCGCCGTCCTGCGGCACATATGAATGGGCAGATAATACTGGAGGGTATTTCCATCCGTGAGAGTCGGAAAGAGATCTGCTATCGAAAAAAGGCTTTGGCTACTATCCTATCGGATCGGCTCTGGCGATAGACAAGTCTCACAAACAGTGTGCGGTGGCGGAATAAGACGCGACGTAGGGACGTATGTCATACGACTGTGAACGAACCTGGTGAACTCAGCGCCCGAACGAGAGGTAAATATCGGTTATCCACCGAGGCGCACTGATGCCGGGATAGCGTAGATAGCGAGACTCCGTTGAAAAATACGGTAGAGCGCACCGGAGGCAAATCAACAATCCAAAGGGAAAACGCACGGTCGTTAAAAAGGGTATGTGTAGAGTGTAATTCTCTACCCGCACACTTTATATGTCTCTCCCCGGTGCATGAACCGGGCAGATACAAAAGAGGTAAGACGGTGACGACTGTTTTGCTGATGCCGGTTAACGCTTGCCTGTTGCGTTCGTCCCCTCGGAACGGCTGAAAGACGGAAAGCAGGCATCTATGCTTCCGTTCGGCGTATGAACTTGGCGGAGGCACACGGAGCATCCTTGCAGCCCCGATAACGACACCTATGACCCGTAGTCCATGTAAGGAAGGGTTGACAGCCTGGAAAGACGGGTACTGATGTTCTCATAGCATAAATGGCAGTGCTGGTCTGTAGGACTGAGTGCAGGTTCAAATCCTACTGAGAAGAGTGCTGGGTCGCTCCCATCTGTGAAAGCCGGACGGAACACAGACCGATAGTAACTGTGACGCTGTGGAGAGCAACACAGGCAAGCCGATCCGGAGCGCGGCGGGCTAGCATACCCCAACGGGACTACGACAGCCTGAAAAAGTATGCTTATATATAAAAATAGAGTCCAGGAAAGATGCCATTGTACTTTCCTGGGCTCTTTTCATATGGTCAGCTGATCCACACATCGTTGACGACTATCGTTAGATTGACTGATTTTTCCGTACCACAGAAGATGAAATCGTCTGCTTTTTCTAATATTTTAGCAAATTCCGATGCTTCATCTCCTACGAACGGTGCAAGTACTGAGAAGACGATTATCATTGTTGCGAACTTATCATGGGGATATGGTGTATCTGACGAGCGTATCCTTTTGACGTATTTGCTGTTTTGAAATAATCGTTTTACAGAGGATACGATCTCCTGGTATCGTTTCCATCGATCCATGTCAAGCACATGGCCCGTAAAATCGAACGGTTCATCATCCAGATCTTCTAGATCTTCGTCTTCCAAAAGTGCGTCATACTGATCGTCTATCGAATCTTTCAAGTGTATCATCTCCCGTGTAGAAATATAGTATAAAGTATATCAGAATTTTGAATGAAGTCAAGAAAAACTGTACTGACTGATGAGTCGGTATTTTTATCGGAAAGGAGGTCGCAGATGTGGCGGAAAGGAAGCAATTGATGAAACAGAGTCCTCAAAAGGTAGTCAAAGATGCAAAACCGACGGAGGTAGAGCCAAAGGTACTTAGTGATGAACAGTATCGTTGCACTTGCTGCGGCCACAAATATAAGAAACAGGAAACATATTTTAACCGTTCTAAATCTCCGATCTATAAGGGGAACAATGGGTTTATGTCTATCTGCCAGAATTGTATTGCGGAGCTGTATGAGCAGTATATCAAGTTTTATAATGGTGATGAGGATGCAGCTGCGGAGCGGATCTGTCAGATTACGGATACCTATTTCAGTCCGGAGGTATGGGCTGTTTCAAGAAAGATCAGCAATAGCCGGAATGGAAAGAGTCGTAATCGGTTTAGTACATATATTTCAAAACTCAACCTTAATAACCAAGGAACCGGAACAACCTATTCTGATACTTTGGTGCGGAGATGGGAAGCGGATGTATCAAATGCGGAAACGACAAAAGAAGTAGAAGATAATGATGATATTGAGACGCCGGTTGATGTGGTGCGCCGGTTTGGTACCGGATTTTCTGCCGGTGATTATGATTCTCTGCAGTATGAATACCAGAATTGGGTAGATAGATATGGAGATCCGATTGATAAGCGGCAAGAGGAGCTTTATGTTTCTATCTGCTATATGAAGCTCAATCTTCAGAAGCTGTTACAAAAAGGTGAGTCCAGTATCGGTGCTGCTTCCAATAGCTATAAGTCCCAGATCGAGGCGGCCACTACTGAGATTGAGGACCGTAAAAAGAAGGCTGAGGCTGAAAAGCAACTGAGTCCTCTCGGAGAAATGATTCGAGATATTGAGGAATACTGTCCTGCTGAGTATTACAAGGATAAAAAATTATACGTTGACTTCGATCATCTGAGAGAGTACATCGAACGGTTTATGACAAGGCCGCTCCGTAATCTGCTGACCGGCTCGAAGGAGCTGGACAAGGAGTTCAGTCTGTCCGATATGGAGGAATGAACGATGGATTATGAGACAATGATGGATGAGCGGCAAAAGCATCTGCATGAGCATTTTCCGCCCAATAGCAAATTGAGCGATCCTGAGTTTATCAAAAAGCTTTTGGATTGGCTTACATTCTGGAGGAGAAATCCCGGCAGGTTTGTACAGAGGTATTTCGGGATCACGCTCTATCTCTATCAGCATATCATTTTGTATCTGATGGATATTTTCCCAAGTATTTGTATTGTTGCTGCCCGTAGTGCAGCAAAGTCATTTATTATTGCGGTATATGCCTGTAAAGAGGCTATTCTGCGCCCCGGTTCAAATATTATCGTCGCGTCAGCAACAAAAAAGCAGGCACGTTTGATTGTATCTGAAAAGATCCAAAAAGAGATTATGCCGAAATCTGTGCTTCTGCAAAATGAGATCAAGACGATTAAGGATAATCAGAATGATATCGAGGTAAAGTTTCATAACGGCAGTTCTATTGTTGTGTTGGTAGCAAATGAAAATGTTCGCGGTTACCGCGCTACAGTCTTCATCTACGAGGAGTTCCGTATGATCGTGAAGCACGTGATTGATACGGTGTTATCTCCTACGTTGTTCCAGAGGCAGATCCCATTTCGGATTAAATACTCTGATGAGTATGTAGAACTGATGGAGGAACCGAAGGAAATCTATATCAGCTCTGCATGGTACAAATCTCACTGGATGTGGGATTACATGAAGATTGTTGTCAAGGATATGCTGGAAAAGGGAAAATCAGTTTTGATCGGTATGGATTACAGCATTGCGTTGAAACACCAGATTAAAACAAGAGACTTCCTGATTAAAGAGCGTAAGAAGTTAGATAGGGTCGCATGGACGGTTGAGTACGAAAATCTAATGGTTGCGGAAAACGCCCATGCATACTTTACCTACGAGATGCTGAATAAGAATCGCGTGTTAAAACGTCCGTTTTATCCAAGAAAGAATGAGGATGTTTTGACAAAGGCGAAAAACAAGTATGTGATTCCAAAGCAGGCCGGTGAGGTCCGCGTTATCTCATGCGATATCGCTATGGTTGGCGGCAAGGAAAACGATAATTCGATTTTCACTTGCATTCGCGCACTTCCGGAAAGCAAAGAGTACAAGGTTTCAGATACGAGCGGAGATCATATCGAGATTAAGCAGGGATACAGACGCCAGATCGTTTATATGGAGCCGCAGGATAATCTTGAAACTACGGCACAGGCTATCCGCATCAAGCAGTTGTTTACTGACTTTGATGCGGATTATTGCGTTCTGGACTGTCAGAATGCGGGTTTGAGTATCTATGACGCACTGGCTAAGGTGCTTTATGATCCTGACCGCAATATGGAATACGCGCCTTGGACGTGCATGAATGACGATAAGATTAAAAACCGTATTGTTATTTCCGGACAAAAGGAAGTCGTGTTCTCTATTAAGGCGGGGCTTGAATTGAACAGTAAGATCGCTGTCTGTATGAAGGGCACACTGAACGACAGGATGATTGAATTGATGGTAAGCAACCAAGAGGGAATCGAGGAATTGCAGAGATTGGTTCCTGAGTATGCAACGGCAGATGTGGATACGCAGCTCTTTTATGAACGTCCTTTCCTGGAGACGGTTGCTCTTATCAATGAGATGATCGGTCTTGATTATACGGTACAGAATCAAACCGGACTCATCAAGATAGAGGAAAAATCCGGTGCTCGAAAGGACCGCTATACCTCTGTCTCATACGGAAACTATTTTATTTCTATGCTGGAAAACGATCTGTTTTCTGATAGTGCCAGCTATGAATATCTAACACTTTACAATTGAGGAGGTGAGGACAATGGCAAGAGGCTCGATCTTCAATATGCTTTTTGGTAAAGATGATTCTGATATGACCGCATCGGAAAATGTGCAAACCAATGAACAACAAAGCAGCACCGTCAATGAATTTAATACTTTTCTCGGATCTTCCTTTTTGAACGTAATCAATTACGGTTCTAAGTACAGAGCGCCTTATTCCATAGAGCAGATCACGCAGATGGCGAAAAATCCTATGCAGAATATCAAACAGCTGCGCCAATGGGCAAGGTGGGCGTATTATTCTAACGGTACGGTAACAACCGCAATCGACAGTCTGGTCAGTCTTCACTCTCTTGACTACGTTGTGGTAGTCAAGCCTAAAAAGGCTGATGGCTCTCGCAAGGGATATCGCGCCAGCATGGAAAAGATGCACAGTGTATTGCGGTCTATGCGATATAAGGAAGTGATCCGCGACGGTATTTTCCATGATGCGAACGATGGGATGTATGTCGGATATCTTGAGACAAAGAAGGTGCCGGTTAACGATCAACTTCTGATGACCGATATGGATATTCAGGAAATCACTGAAATCAATACGGCAGGAGTCAATACGGTTGTGATTTCTTTGCCTATCGATTATGTGAGAATTACCGGCCAGAGAAACAACTGCTACGAGGTTGCTTTTGATTTGCGATATTTTAGTGAAATGAGAGAGGATGACCGGAAGCGCAAGCTGAAAGGATTTCCGAAGGAAATTCAGGAGGGCTGGGAGCAGTATTCTTCCGGAAAATTTCCTGCCGGTGCCTGTTGGCAGCGCCTTGATTGGCGCAGGACGATTGTGACCAAGATCAAGAGCAGCAGAAACGATCCCTATGGTGTTCCGTTTGCTGTGGCCGCCCTGGATGATATTGATTATGCCAAATACTTTATCAATACAAAGCGCCGTGTGCTGGATACTGTCAATAACCAGATATATTATGAGACTTTCCCGGAGGGCGAGAAAAAGGGAACGTCTGCTCTGTCCAAGGATCAGCAGGAGAGGCAGCACAACACTGTCAAGCAGGCGTTGACGCAGCGCAGTAATTCAAACGGTGTTTCGTTCTTTTCTCTGGCGTCCGGTACCCATATGGACAGGCTTCCGGTGGATCTGACTCTCCTGGATGAGGAGAATGAAAACGCGATCAAGGAAGATGTGAATGAGGATATCGGATTTGCCGCAGCCGCTTTGAGCGGAAGCGCCTCTGGCAACTATGCTACGGCTACGCTGAATATGGAAATCGTTGCGAATAATGTCTATACGTGGATTGAGGCGCTTGTTGAGGAATTGAACAAGTGCCTTAATTATAACGTAATTCGTGATGGAAATTATCGTGTTGAGTTAAAAATCCTGCCCATTACCTTTGTAAACCGTGAGAAGCAGGTCAAATTCTTTGCTGATCTGTATGCTCGCGGAAAGGGCAGTTTGATGGCCTGGATCGCCTCCACAGGATTTGCTGTGGATGATTATCTCTCACTTATGGACTTCGAGTTGGATGAGGACTTTGAAAATAAGTATCCGGTTCATAAGACATCCTTCACCGTTACCGGTAAGGATTCGCCGGATGGAGATGTGGATCAAAGTGCCGGAAGTAATCCTCCGGTCAATAAAAGTACGGAATCTACCAAAGCCAACAATGCCAACGAAAGTCCATCTCCATCCGAATGATAAGGAGGTGAGAGCATGGTAGAGAGGGTATTGTCTCCTATTTGTGAGATCTCCAGTGAAAGCATGATCGCAGGAAGGCGGCCTATCAAGGTCGTATTGCATGAGATTTTTCCTAGTGAAAATCAATATCAGGAAAATGGGATCTCATGGAATGAGGAGTACACTCGGCTTAACCTTCATTCCGTTGTTGGAATGTCAATCGTTGTGGAATTTCTTACCGAAGATCGGGATATTCCATACGGACACGGTATGACAGAAATTCGGTCGGAGGACGATTTGCCTTTGTTTGAGGATGCCACTATGGTGGGTCATTTCGATAAGGCATATGTGGATGACGTAGAGATCGACGGTGTAACAAAGCGTTGTTTGGTCGCTGAGGGAACGTTGGACGAGATGCGTTATCCGAAATTTGTGGCTTGGCTCCGTGAACATATGAAGGATTCTGTGATAAAGGGTTCTGTTGAGATTGTGGGTAAGGCCGAGAATGAGAAGCGCATTATTTACTCCGGAGGTTGGAAAGAACAAGGACGTGTTCCGCAGTTTTATGATTACAGCGGTTACGCAATCCTTGGGATCAAGCCGGCTGATGAGGCCGCCATCGTAATGGAGCTAAATAATAGAAAAGAAGATAAGGAGGAAGAGACAATGGACGAGAAGACTAAGAACGAGCTGATGGCGGCTGTGTCAAGTGCTATTTCCGAAGCCAACTCCAAGTGGGACGAGTATTTTGCTAAGGTTGAGGCGAAGGATGCCGAGATCAGCCAGCTCAAGGCCGATATCGCTCAGAGGGAAGCTGACATTGCGCAGCTCCGGGCGGATTATGATGCCGCCAATGCGAAGGCCGTCGCTGCTGAGGCGGGTCTGGCTGAGGCCAATGCTGCCAAGGAAACTGTTGAGCATGAGTTAGCAGAGGCTAACTCTAAGATTGCTACTCTTGAGGGAGAGGCTGCCAAGTCTGAGCTGAATGCTGCTCTGGCTCCCTATACCGATGAGCAGCGGGCAGTTGCCAAGGATGAGATTGATGCCTTTAATGCCAATCCTGGCAGCATTGAGATCAACAGCATCATCGGCAAGATTTGCACTGAGATGGTGCGTATTGCTCGTGAGAGTCGTACCAATGAGACAAATTCCGCCAATCAGATTGATGTGTTTGGTATGACGGAAGATCCTGGCATCCAGAAGAATGATGATGCCGACGATGAAGACATTTTCTAAGAAAGGGATGAAGAACAATGAAGGGTAAGACTATCGGTTATTACAAGAATGTTCAGAACGTGGGTTACTGCGTTGCTGACGCCGACGTGCAGGTCGGTATGGGCGTGATCCTGGATCGTGCGAATAAGACCGCCAAGCTTCCTGAAGATGAGACGAAGGCCAAGGCGTGCTACCGTATTGTTTCCAACATCAATGTGAATCCTGAGATGCATGATTTTAAGGATACGCTGACCATCAAGAAGGGCGAGTATGTGCGGGCTGACGATCTCCTGAGCGTTATCAATATGGAGATGGAGTTTGCGGATTACGAGGTCACCGACGGTGTTGAGTCTCTGAATGCTGGCGATAAGCTGGTGTTTGCCGAGACCACCGGTCTTCTGAAGAAGAGTGATGCTGTGACCGGTTATACCGTGTACTTCGAGGTCATTGAGAAGACCGCCTATATGGGCAATGGTATCCTGGTTGTTGTCCGCGCCGGTGCGCTTGCCACCGAGTAATAAGAGAGGGAGGAGTACATAATGAGCACTATTTATGAGATCAACATGAGCAATGCTCAGGCTGATGTGGATACCGGTCGTGTCAAGAAGGATTCCAAGATCGTTGAGGTCTTTTCCGCTCTGAGCGCCGGTCGTCGTCCCAATGTGGATGATAAGGTTAAGGACAAGAGCGTTGCTACTCTGAAGGAGCTTGGTTCCAAGGCTCTGGACGGCGACCACGCCGCCGAAAGCGAGATCAACAGCATCATCAAGTTCTCTATTGAGCCGAAGCTGCTGGAGGTCGTTCGCCTGTTTGACTTTATGGGCAACTATCGCCGGATCGGTTATGACCAGGTTCCTATGATGAAGACCTACAACTATGAGAGCATCGATTCTCGCTTCCAGGCTGCCAGCAGTGATGTGCCTTTCGCCGCTGTGAACTGGCGCGAGTATCCCATTGGCACTCAGACCATCTCCGGCGGCTTTGCCGTTGACTACCGTGAGGTTCAGAACGGTAACTTTGACGGCAGCATCCGCGAGGGTATGAATCAGGTTCAGATCGATATGCAGAACAAGATGACCTACTATGTGATGACCGTTCTGTACAACGCTCTGAAGAATGCCAAGGGTGTGAAGCACTTTGCTGAATCCAGCGGTATCACCAAGACCGCCGTTGACAATATGCTGAAGTCCATGCGCCGGTATGGTAAGGTCAATATTGCCGGTGACTACAGTGTTGTGTCCCAGTTCAATGATTTTGCCGGTTTCCGCGCTGATCCCAAGGATGCCGTCCGCTACGGCACTGACGCCATTGCTGAGGAGATCCGCCGCAACGGTGTGATCGGTATGTATAACGGTGCTACCGTGACCGAGCTGCCAAACTCCATCGATTGGACCCACCTGAACAATGAGGGTACCGATTATGCTCTGTATATGCCACAGGGTCTGCTGTTCTTCCTGCCTCGTGGTGCTGTTTCTCCCCTGCAGGTCTTCCTGCGCGGCGGCATGACCACCATGACTGGTGATGATATCGTGACCCGTCAGCACCTGACCCGCTTCGATATGGAATTTGGTGCCGGCATCGCTGAGGGTATGGAGGACTGGATCGGACTGGTTTCCGATACGAACTATGAGGCTCCCGCTGTTTAATAGCGAGGTCTTTTTTTATGCCCCAAAATGGGGAGGGGCGATTGCTCCTCCCCAAATTTCAATTGAAGGAGAATCGTTATGGCAACGAATAATGTTCTGGTAAACAATCTCTGCTCCTGGCCTCTGAACTTCCGGCGTCTGGCGGGGCAGGGTGATATCTCGATTCCGGGAAATGCCCGGAATTTCCCCCTCCTCTCCGAAGAGGAAGTTTTGTCCCAGATCCAGACCGGCAATGTGATGTTTACCGGTACTGACGGTTTGGGAAATCACGCCCGTATTCAGATTGTCGATGAGGAGATACGCAAGAAGCTGTTCGGTCTGGAGAGCGAGGATGTTGGCGCTCCTGAGCTCCTGAATGAGACGAGCGTGAAAGAACTGCTGTCTATTCGTACCAAGGCGAAGTTTAATGAGCGTATGGCGGCTATGGTGCAGACCGATGCCGAGAAGCGTATGCTTGTGGAACTGGCATTTAAGGTTGGCGCCGACGATGCTGAGTCCTGGAAGGTAGATGCTCTGCGTAAGCTGTCCGCGACTGCCAAGATCTGACTGGTGAAAGGAGAAGGTATGGATTATGGCGGATGAGAAAAATACAACTTTTGGAGATGTAGAACAGAAGTTCCATTCCATGCCTTTGACAAAGTATGAGATTCCGGAAGGGCTGGAGGCGGAATGGCTTTCTACTGCTGTCTCGGATTATGAGCTGAATCTTGGCTGTGATCTTGGGTATGACAACGAGAAAATGGAGTTTTCCAGCAAACTCAGCGGTATTTCTATCCGTATCCTTGCGCAGATGATGTATGTGTCATACTTGCAAAGAGAATTGAGCCGGGTTATGGCGTTGAATGGTATTTACGGCAAGGATATCCAGTTGACAGGTCAGGATGCGACGAAGCGTGTAACAAAGCAGGAGCTTGACGATCAGATTGGATTGGTTGAGGTTTTGCTTCACCGCATGAAAGATCCTGCGTATGGATAGGGGGCAGTGATATGTCGGAAGAGTCCAAGAAGTGGTATCGGATGACGCGCCCCCTTTTCAACAGCGGATATGAAGATGATGAGTTCTGGGCGTTCGGACGGGACGGATTTCAAGAGCAGCTTGATACCGCTATCGGTTCCGATGTTCTGATCTATGACAAGCGGATCTATGTTGAGCCGCAGAAGGTAAGAGTTATTATTCAGCAAAAGACCAGTGATGTTTATAACAGCACAGTGAACCGGCAGATTCTAAGCAATATCGGCATATTGAAATGCGGACAGTATGTAAAGTATGACGGTGGAATATGGATGGTCAGCTCTTTTCCGGATAATAACCGTATTTACGAAAAGGCGGTTCTTTGGAAATGCAAACACAGCATTCATTTTATTTCTCCGCTGACCGGAAAAATTGTAGAGTATCCTGTTTTCAGTGAGAACAGTACGCAATACGGTACCGGTGAAGCAGAGAAGACGAATATCAATGTCGGTGAAGATCAGCACCTGATTTACATTCCATATAATGAGGAAACGATTATGTTGGATGACCGTTTTCGGTTTCTGATGGACAAGAATTTGGGACATCCAACAGCTTACAGAATTACCAGGGTTGATCCTGTTTCCTATGCAGTCGGTGATGAATTTTGGAATGACGGATTGATCCAATGGGCTGTTTTGGAGGATCAGTTTAATACTGCTTCGGATAACGCAGAACTTATGGTTGCTGATTATTATCCGAAGGATGACAGTGGATCAGAGGAAACGCCTGGTAGTGATGTCGGTATGGTGATCCGAGATACTGACGGTGATTTCAAGCTTGCAATCGGAGAAACAAAGAAGATTCAAGTCCAATTTACGGATACATGGGGCCGCCACTTGCAGCCGCTTTCGTACAGACTGGAATATGATTTTGGAGATGCAGCCGTTGTAGAGAGCGATCAAGACGGGGTTATTGTGATCCGTGCGTCAGAAAGCGCGGAGTATGTTGGCCGTTATATTGAGATGCGAGTTGTCAGCGACGAGTATGGTTGTGAGGCGACAATCAAAATATTGATCGTAAATTGGTAGGGAGGTGATATGGGTGCCGCATTTTGCTTCAATGATTCAGCAAAAGATTTTATTGAGAAAGAAGCTGCTGCAAAATCAAGCCGTTGTCAATCTTCTTTGCAATGTCGGTAACAATGTGGAGGAGTTTGAAAACGTCGCAACAGGCAGCAAAAGCCCAGCCAGCTCCCTTATCAAAATCCACTTTTATGTCCCCGGAACACAGACAGATGATAAAAACTTTATTACGATGCGCAGTCGTGTGATCTATGCCGATACGAATGTAATAAAGGAGACCGGTGTTACCGTCTATATTATCTGCAACGAGCACCAGATTGATTTGCTGCAGGGTTCCAGAGCGGACTTGCTGGCAGATGAGGTGGATCGTATTCTGAATAACGGAGATGACCCGTTATTTGGTTTCGGCGGAATTGAGATCGGCTATGCGGAGGAAGTACAATTTAATGAAGGATATTCCGGATGGGAAATTCCGTATACAACGCATGAGCCGAACAGGAGGGCCGATTTGCTATGCTAGACCAGTTGAAGGCATACCGGAAAATAGAGTATCCGATTAACTCAAAAATTACAGTACGGCAGCCTACACTGGATGAAGTCTGTGAATATGGAGAAAGGGAATATCTTGGTTTGGTTCATACGCTCTGTGCAACACCGTCGGATCGAAAGGTAGATATATGGGATTCTCTTCACGTGTATTGGGATACGGTAGATGAATATGAACTGTTTATCTCTCTGTTTCGTGCGTTGAAAGGGATTGATATCTCTATTGTTTTGCCTGGGATCGTTGTGGACGACTTTGTGCCGATGATTCATACGCAGACAAAGCAGATTGTGCTGCGAAATAGTGACGGCGTTGTTATTGACAGGGCGATACATTCTATATTGACGGATTATTTGCGAAGCGTTCACAAGTTGACCAAGAACGTCGATTTTGGATGTAATGACTATACGAAAGATATTATGATCGAAGATGACAGGGATGAAAGGGAGATGCTGGGGCGAAAGGAATATCGCTCTAATCTGCTTCCGTTGATTTCAACCATGACTAACGACGAAGGATTCAAATATCGGTATGATGATATATGGGGACTTCCTATCGGAGTGTTTATGGATGCGGTGGTAAGAGTAAGTCACAGAAGGAATTACGACCAGCTGATGACTGGCATCTATACCGGAAACATCGATGTCAAAAAGATCAATAAGAAAGAGTTAAATCTGTTCGGAGAGCTGAAATAGCTCTTCTTTTTTATTATGTTGCGCAAAAGGCTTTAGCAACGAATTAAATTGTAGAAAGGATTTGATGAGCCAATGTTTAACGCGAAAGATTTTATGATCGACCGTGTACGCCGTGTTACCGAAGTGAATCTGAACACCGGCCTGGTCAACTGGACCGCTACCAGCATTGAGAATCCCCAAGTTGAGTTTACCGGTGAGTCTACCGATAAGACCGACGCTATGGGCGTTCTGATTGCGAGATTTGACACCTCCAAGGGCGTTACGTTCTCCGGTGAGGCTTCCACTATCTCTATGCCTATGATGGCTTCTCAGCTCGGTACTACGATGCAGATCGCCGATACCGGTAAGAAGCTGCGCGGCAAGATCTTTGAGGTTCTGAAGACCGAGGGTGAGGATGGTGGCCGTACTGCTACGACTACTTATACTCCCGATGAGAACAAGCTTCCCAAGGAGATCTACACTCTGAGTGCCGATAAGAACATCGATAAGACGATTGCTGTCGGCGAGACTGCTGAGAGTGAGGCTAGCATTTCCGGCAACACCGTGACTCTGCCTACCGGCGAGGCCGGCAACGGCGTGACGATGATCGGCATCCTGTACGAGTATGAGACTGAGAACGCCGTTATGGTGTCCGATAGCTCCGAGGAGTTTGCCGAGGCTGCTGAGTATCTGGTTGACGTTCTGGCTGCCGATATCTGCAACCCTGCTGCCAAGCGTGCCGGTACCCTGGTGTTCCCCAAGGCTAAGATCGACAACAACTTCACCATCAATCTGACCGCCGAGGGCACTCATCCGTTTAGCTTCTCCGCTCTGAAGGACTACTGTGCCGACGAAGCGCAGCTCTGCTACTGGATCTGGAACGAGAAGTAAGCGGATGGCATGACGAATCATATCGTAACGTGCCGTGTCTGCGGTGCTAAGTATCCATACTGCTATGCCTGTGATCGCAAGAGGAGTTGGCGTGGTCTTGCCGATACGGTGGACCACTACTATATTCTTTTGGCGCTGATGACATACCGGACGGACCATGATGCAGAAAAGGCATATCGTATTCTTCATGAACGCGGTTTGGATTTTCTACATACAGAGGAATTTATTCCGGATGTGCGGGACCGTCTTGCAGAGATTTATTCTGTTGTACACGGATCTGAAGGTGAACAGGA
The DNA here is from genome assembly GCA_947588825.1 of uncultured Clostridia bacterium. GTDB lineage: Bacteria > Bacillota > Clostridia > Oscillospirales > CAG-272 > CAKSQF01. Next base: position 31,169 of record CANPZU010000005.1, on the reverse strand, counting down.
GATCACAGATATGGAAGTAGAGGAACAGCATGAATAGAAGGGAGGGCTTTTGCCCTCCCTTTTTTCAGATTATGTATGTTGCGCCCGTGATCCGGATGAATCAAAGATAAGCGAAACTCATACGGAAGGCGGTGAAAATCTGTGAATATCCTGGCTGTCGATCAGGCAAGACATGGAGCATGGGCGGTCTATGACTATGATAAAAAAGAACTGCTGGAATACGGAACGTGGGCATTTGAAAATAAGAGCTTTACGTTTGAACAGGCAATTCTACATATTGAAGCTTTGCTTGATGAGGTGATCCGAACGCACGAAATTGACGCTGTATTTTTGGAAGATATTCAGCTGCGAAAGAATGTGCAGTCTTTCAAAAGATTGGCTCAATTACAGGGCGTACTCGTGAACTTATGTGAAAAAACGAATATTTTATATGATCTGGTAGCACCTACACAATGGCAAAACTTCTGTAAGGCCAGAGGAAGAACGGCAAAGGAAATCAAATCAAAGATTACAGCTGTTGAGTCTTCTGGTAAAAAGACATCTAAAATCTTATCCCTTCAATTCGTGTTAGAAAAGTTTGGGATAGATACAGTTAATGATAACCTGTCGGACAGTATTTGTATTGGCTGGTATGTTGTGAACAAAATCAAAATCGGAAGTGAGGATAATCTCAATGAAGAAGAATGATATCAGGAATGCGGTTGCGGAAGAGTTCTGCGAGGAGTTTGTTGATGTGGCTGGCATCATTGATACCTCTATGCCTGACCCCGGAATGCTTGAATTTTACCGGCGACTGAAAAAGCGCGAGATCTTATGGAATAATGATATCGACGATTCCACCATTGATGTTGCCATGTATATCAGAAAATGGAATGAGGAGGATAAGGAAATTGACCCTGCGGAGCGCAAGCCCATTAAAATCTTCATCAATTCGGATGGCGGAAGTGTATGTGCGGTACTTCATGTTATTGATATGATTCGGCTTTCAAAAACGCCGGTTTATACCATTGGCTTAGGGCGTGCTTACAGTGCCGGCGGCTTGCTCCTTATGGCGGGACATAAACGGTATATCTTTCCTCATACGAGCTGCCTGATCCACGATGGTTCCTCGTGGTCGGCAGGAAGCATCGGAAAAATGCTGGACAACCTTGAATTTACAAAGGAGTTGGAAAATCGTATGAAGAAATATATCCTCTCCACTACCAATATTTCCGCTGAGGTCTATGATCGAAACCATCGCCGCGATTGGTTTTTATTCAGTGAGGAAATGATTGAACTTGGCATTGCCGATGAGATCATCACAGATCTTGATACCATTCTTTAATGAGGAGTGAAGTATATGGCAAAGAGAAATACCGGTAATGGATCTTATCAGGTCCCTCTTGATTTATCTGAGCATCCTTTTTTTGGATTGGTGCTTGATGAGGAGCAGAAACAGTTTCGAGATGCTATCTGGGATAAAGAGAAGCTGATCGTATTCTGTAATGCAAAAGCCGGAACAGGGAAAACCCTGATTGCTACGGCAACAGCTAATCTTCTCTATCAGTACGGTAGGTGTGATGGTATCGTGTATATCGCTTCACCTACGCAGGAACAAAAACAAGGATACCTGAAAGGGACGATTGAAGAGAAGTCCGAGCCGTATTTTGAGCCATTTTATGAAGCGTTGGATAAAATAGGTGTCAATCGCAATACCGCTCTTTATGACGGGTCGATGAATGAGAAGTATCAAACCGCTTATATCCAATGCGCTACCCATACTTTTTTGCGCGGTACAAATTTTGAGAAGAGGGCTGTCATTATTGATGAGGCGCAGAACTTTTACTTTGATGAATTGAAGAAGGTTTTAACCAGACTTCATGATAGCTGTAAAGTTATTGTGATCGGGCATGAAGGACAAAACGATTTGTTCGATCATTCGGAGCGTTCCGGATTTGTACCATACTTGAATTGGTTTTCAGGAGATTCCAGAACCGCTGTCTGCCGCTTGACGCAGAATCATCGGGGATGGGTCAGCCAGCACGCAGATGCGCTGTCATTCCGTGCGGCTATGAATCTTATGGAGGGTTAAGTAATGAAGAAAATTGCTGTGAATACAGTAAAATCATATTTAAAGGACCATAAAAGAGACGGCGTATTCTCTATGACGTTCCAGGTTGGAGAGAGCAGTTTTGATGTGGTTTTTCATACAGTATTGAGTATTGACGAAAAGAGTACATTTGTCCACAGAGTAATAACCGGTTGCTTTGATAAGCTGGGAAATTTCCGCCCGGAATATGTTTCCCCAATGCTGCGGGCTACCATTATGCAGATGTGTACCAATCTTCCTGCTCTTACTTTGAAGGGAGAAACAGATGAAGACGGCGTTCCTGCTATGGATCTTAATGGGATGAATGAGCTCTATCTTGCAATGGATCTGGATAGTGTGCAGGATGCGGGTTATCAAGCTATGCTTCATGAGATGGTACAGCTGTGTGGTCAGGCTATCGATTGGAAGAGGAATGTTCTGCTTGCTGACCGCCGCACTGATAACGGTCTTCGTGATTTGCTTACCGCGATTACGGAAAAAGTGGATCATGTAGATATTAAGAGTTTAATGGAGTATGCCGGTACTCTTGCGGAGAGTACCAAAAATTTGGATAGCAGTAATATTTTGAACGGTTTGATTCAGGAAAGAATGAAGGAAAACGCTGGATAGTCGTTTATTGTATCAATACGGAATGGAAATGGTGAGTGGTCATATGACGATAAAAGAAGCACTGAATCATGTGAAGCCTGCGCTTCAGAAAAAGATAGATATTGCGCTTCAGACAGAGATTTTTGCTGCGGTGCAAGCGGCAGAGCGTATTGCGATCAAGAATACGGTATATGAGGCATACACTCCCAACATCTATGATCGCCGATATGACAATGGCGGAATGATGGATGTAAGGAATATCCAGATTGAGAATGGCACCGTACAAAATGGAAGGTTGGTTGTCATCAATGAAACGCCGCCAAATCCATATTGGAGTGACCGCGATGTTCACGGATCTGCTACTGTCAATAAGTCTCTGCCGGAACTTATCAATTACGGTCACAGTCGATATGTGAAATATTCCGGAAGATTTGGTTATGACTTTCCTAAAAAGAAGTATGCGTATTATAAAGCAAGGCCGTTTATCGAAGAAACAAGAACGATTTTGAAAAATAAAGGTACGCTTGACCGTAGATTGGGCAATGCGTTGAAAAGGCAGGGATTGCGCATAGAAAAATAAGTAGGTGGTGATGCAAATGGCTGATAATAATGATGATCTCAAAATCGTAGTAGGTACTGAGCTGGAAGCTGATGAGCAGGCTTCCGCAGAACGGATTTCTGCGCAACTTCCTAATATTGCGAAGCTAATCAATTCAAAAAGCGCAATTAAGGTGGGTGTGGTATTGGATGGTGCCAATATCCAGGCCCAATCTCAGAAAATCGCACAGCAGATTACCAGGGTAACTAAGACCCAAGGTATTGATGTGCAGCTGAATTTGGATCAGAGTTCCGTCAACAAAATCAGGACGGAATTGAACAGCTTGAAAGTTGATCCTGATGTTTCCAGTGCTATTACTGAACAGCTGGATAGGATGGGCATCCAGATCGACAGAATTTCCGGCCGTTGGGAAACCGTGAACGGTCAAGAGGAGAAGATGCTGAATCTGACGATCCAGGGTACCGATCAGATGCAGCGCACCGTCACCTATTTACAGACTTATGATACAGAGACTGGCGAAATCAATACGCAGTTGACCAATGTCACCGCCAATCTCGAACGTCAACGCAAAATTCAGGAGCAGATTGCGGCTGAGGCAAAACGGGACAACGAGTCACGCAATGCGTTTTTGACAAAGCAGAAATCTTTACTGGACGATCTCAATGCGAGTTATACGGGAAGCACATCCGCAAAACCGATTCTGGATGAAACACATCTGGATACGCTGAATAATAAAGTTAAAGAGATCAGCGACGCTATCACCGCCTTATCCTCTGAGAGCGGTAAGCTGACAGTGGATCAGAGGGCTAATATTTCTTCTCAGATTGACGGATTGAAGCGCCTTGTCAAAGAGTATCAGAATGCAGAGTATGTAGCGACAAAGCTGAGAACAAAGGATATCGGTACTATTAAAATCGACCAACAATCCAATCTGGAAGCGTTAGAAAAACGCCTACAGTCTGCCGGTATTCTGACAGATCAATTCAAGACAAAGATCTCCGAACTGAAAAAATCTCTGCAAGCTGTCGGCAATAAAGACCAGTTGGTAGGATTCCTCAACAGTTTTGATAATCTGAATAACGAGGTATCCGTATTTCAGGAACGCCTGCGTGGAGCCAACCATATTTACCAAGAGTTGATATCGCTTGAAAGTAAGATCACATCTGTACAGTCAAGCATTATCAGTCTGGACCCGCAAAAGGACAGTGGAAGGCTTTCCGGATTGCAGGATGAGCTATATTTGCTGACAGAACAGCGATCCGCTCTGGAAAGTCAGCTCGCTCCTTATGCTGATATTGTGCAATACGTGCAGCAGGCAAAGACGCTGGAAGAAGCCCGCCTTTTGAATGAAGCAAGATTGAATCAGAAGCAAGGAGAGCTTGCGGACAGTGCACGTGCAATTACTGCCAATATGAGCCAGATGTCTGCTGCGGTCAGGAATGTTGAGCAGAGTTTTTCAGTGCTGAATGGTCCGACGCAGGAGCTGAGTGAACGTGTTTCGCAGCTTCAGGTGCTTATGGAGGCGGTCAATCGGGCCGCCAGCGCACAGGATAAGATTGCTGCCTATAACGGGCTCAAAGAGGAGATTGCCGCCTGTAAGAATGAGATCGGGCAGATGCAGGCTTCCGAACGGAAGTCGCTGATGGATGACAAGACGATCATCAATATGGAGCGGGCCAATGTCATCCTGGACAGTCTTGCACAAAAGTTCAGTTTTATTCAACAAGACGCCGATCTTTCTGCAAAGCTGAATCAGCTTCGTGATGGAATTGAGTCGGTGAAGAACGCAGGAGACTTCAGCCGATGGACGACTCAACTCTCGGAATTTCGCGCTGAGATCACACTGGTGCAGGAAAGGATCAATGCGGCAAACAATATCCTGAATCAGATGCTTCAGGCGGAAAAGAAAATCACTGGTGTACAGGCTGCCATTATTGAAGATACATCTTCTGACGAGGCGAAGCAGGCTGCGCTGGATGCTCAATTGGAAACCTATATTGCTCAGAAAGAACAGCTTTCGGAGCAGCTTTTAGAGTATTCCGATATTTTACAATACACCGATCAAATCAGTGTCTCTGAGGCTGCACGGCTCAATCGGGAAGAAACGATTGGCAAATCCATGCAGAAGATGGCCGACAAAGCCCGCGAGTATGACAACAATATGCGGACTGTTCAGACTACGGTTGCCGATTTGGAAACCAAGTATAAGCAGATTGTACATCCAACAGAAACTCTCTCTCAGAATATGAATGAGCTTCGTGAGACAGCGGCTTCCTATAATTCTGAGATGAGCGATCAGGAGAAAATCAAAACTTACGAACGGATGCAGCAGCTGATCGGCTCATGTAACAAAGAGATGGCTGAGTTGTTTCGTATCCAGCGCAGTGATACGAACGATTTCAAGTTTACACAAAATCTTGAAAAGGCGAAAGCGGATCTGGCAACGGTTGAAAGAACGTGGAGTGCGTTTCGGTCAGATCCTGGATTGAACGCGCAGTTCCAGCAGTTGACGCAAAACCTTAAACTGGTAAACAACCAGATGGATTTGAATAAGTGGACTTCCCAGTTCAGTGCGTTCAAGTCAGAGGTAAAGGCTGCCGGAAAGAATATGCAGTCTCTTGGCGATGTTCTGAAGAATAATGTTGGTAAGGTGCTTCAGTGGGTGTCTGCTACCACATTGCTTTTCAGGGCATTTAATTTATTTAGGTCTGCTTGGTCTGTTATCGTAGACCTTGATACCGCGATGATCGACTTGCAGAAGGTAACAACGGCGACACGGGAAGAATACGATGCGTTCTACCACAGTGCCAATGATACCGCCAAGGCATTGGGAGTCACTACTGAGGAAGTTATTTCCCAAACTGCTGAATGGGCAAGGCTCGGTTACGCAATGGAGGATGCTGCGAGTCTGGCAAAGAACTCTGCTATCTTCGAGGCGATTTCTCCTGATATGGATATTACCCAGGCGACCGATGGTTTGGTCAGTATCATCAAGGCATATGACATAGATGTAGAGGATTCCTTGGACGGTATCATTTCCAAGGTGAATGATATCGGTAATAAGTTTGCTGTGTCCAATGGCGATATTGTAGAGGCGATGACTCGTACTTCATCCGCCATGGCTGCCGCAAACAATACCTTTGAAGAGACCGTTGCTCTGGCAACTTCTGCTATCGAAATCACGAGAGATGCCGCTTCTGTCGGTAACGGATTGAAAACTCTCTCTATGCGTATTCGTGGTTACGATGAGGAGACGGAGGAGTTTTCCGGAGATGTGGCAGAGCTGACAGGTGCAATTGCCGATCTTACAAAGGTTGCAAGCAATAATTATCGTGGTGTCAGTTTGTTTGAAGCCGGAGATCCTGATACCTATCGTTCCACCTATGATATTCTGTCTGATATTGCTGATATCTGGGATGAACTGACGGATAAAAACCGTTCGTCTCTGATGGAAACACTGTTTGGTAAGCGGCAGGCGCAGATCGGTTCCGCTATTCTGACGAACTTCGATCAGGCGAGAAAAGCAATCGAGACGATGGAGAACAGCGCCGGCAGCGCAGAGAGAGAAATGTCAAAGGTTGAGGAATCTTTGGAGTTCAAGCTTAACGCACTGCAGGAAACGTGGGTTGGTGTTGCTCAGAATCTGTTCAGACAAGACGATATGAAAATCGTTGTTGAGATGCTGACTGCGCTTTCCAATATCGTTGATGTGCTTACCGGAAAACTCGGATTACTCGGCTCTGTTGTGCTGGTATCTGTGACATCCGGATTCCTTCGCTTCTATTCTACGATGCAGTCGATGAACAGCGCGGTTGCTCCTGTGATACAAACTCTTTCCGGTACCAGTTTTGATGGCAGTTCTGCGAGTGCCCTCCAATATGCTTCTGCACTCAGTCAACTTGATGTTGTACAGCAAAAAGCCGCTATGAGTGCTTTGGGCCTGAGTAATGAGCAACAGAGTCAGATATTGACCATGATGACCGCTATTGAGGCGACAAGGCAATACAGTGTTGCGGAACTGGAAAAGATGCTGAACATGGAAGCCGGGACGATTTCCAACCAGCTGAATGTAGCATCTACCGATGCTGTTACGGCATCCCTTTTGAAAGCGGCTGTTGCGAATGGTGTGTTGACGGAGGCGGAGCTTCAGGATATTGTTGCCAAAACAACGCAGATTGCAGAAAGTGCTACGCTGACTGCTTCTAATATGACGCTGGCTGATTCCGCAAAGGCCGCAGCTGCCGCTATGATGTCAACGCCAACCGGATGGTTGACGATACTGATTAGTTTGCTTCCTGTTGCAATTGCAGGTGCTACTAAGCTGTATGATATTTTGGTAGAGACAGCAGAGGAAGCTACAGAAAAGATGGAGGCTTCCGTCTCTAAATTTCAAGAAGCTAAAACTAAGGTAGATTCTTTGAATGATGAGTTAGCAACTACAAAGGAACGAATTGAAGAATTAGAATCGAAAGGCCACCTGACGTTTGTAGAGGAATCTGAGCTTCAAAAGCTGAGAGAAGCAAATGAGAGTCTTAAAATTCAGGCTGATCTTGCTGAGAAGGAAAGACAAAGGGCTGCTAGGGACGCCGCCGAGGATACTGTCCATGCGTATAGAAAGAACTTTGATTCTGAGATTTCTCAATCAATGGTCGATGAGTATATTGACAGGTCAAACAACTCCGGGAACAATGCCAGCCTTTTCTTTGATGAGACGGATATTTCCGCATTGCTTGCCGGTATCCAGCAGATGGAAAAGCTCCGTGATGCGTGTGATGAGAGCAGCGATGATTACACTCATTTCCAGACTGTCATTAAAGAGACGACGGATAATATCTGGGAACAGGCAGAAGTTCTGAGTACGTATAAGTCCAATCTGGAAGCAATCCCATACGACGAACTTTCACAGGATCAAAAGGAGGCTTTGGATGAGATCAACGGTGCGATTCAGTTGATCTATCAGAATTTAGATCCTGCCAAGTGGAATGAGATGCAATGGGACAAGATTGCCGGAAGTGACGAGTATAAGGATGATGTACAAGAGCTTCAGAAGATCGCCGCCGAAACGGGTGTTACCGTTGATACCATTAGGAATCAGTTTCCCGCATTGGCGCAAGCCTGTACGACCGCAGGCTTGTCAATGGATGGCGTCGTTGAGAATCTAAACGCTTTGGCGGACGCTCAAAATGCCGGTAAAGATACCGCTGAGACATATACCGCAAAATTGTCTGAGCTACCGGATGTGCTGGCGAAGCTGAAAGACTCCTATGACGTTGCCGCAACTGCTGAGGCGGAGATGGCTACAGGTGGATTGTCTCCTGAGACGATCAAAGCACTTGCCGATGCGGAAGAAAATTACCTGTCCTATCTCTATGAGGAAAACGGCGTTGTCAAGCTCAATACTGAGGCTTGGAGAGAAAATGCCAATGCCAAGATGGAGAGCGAAAAGGGAGAGATCGAGAAAGAAATTGAATCTCTGAAAAAGAGAAATCAGGAGATTGAAAATTCTCTCCCAAGCGTCCGTGAATATATTGATCTGATGAACGAGGTGGAAAGCCTCGACATCGATCAGTCGAAGACTGTTTTCGGAAACATTGATACCAATAACCGTCAGGTTCTGGAGTGGACGGAGGAAAACCTGAAGCTCTATGAAGACGCTCTGAAATCGTGGGATACATCCGTTGAAGAAATGCGAGGAACGATCTCTACGGTATTTGGCGGATCGTCAGAGTATGACGGTATTGAGATCGCGTTCTCTCCGATGCTGCAAACGGAAAACGGCGCGGTGCTGCTGGATCGTGATACGGTTGACCGTTATATTTTCGGGTTGATTGAGAGTGCAGGTGAGGATTGGACCGCGCAGGATCTGCTCCGTCTGGATACAAGCGGGTTAGAGATCGACGGTATTACCATCAAGAATCTTCTTGCCGATATCGGTGATACTGCAATTCAAACCGGCGAGGCCATGCACTTTGTTGGGGCCAACGGCGCTATTGCGTCGATGAAGCAGTATCTGCAGGAGGCCGGCGCTGCGGCCGGTTTTACCGAGACGGAAATCACAAACCTGACGGAGGAGTTTATATCCAACGCGAGTGCGATTGAGTCCGACAACGAACTGCTTTCGATTTACAGTGCGCTTCTCGATGAAATTTCCAGTAAATCTGCATTTTCTCCTACTTTCCTGGAGCAATTCAGTGCGGTAGAGAAGAACATCAAGTCTTTGACGGATGTACTCAGTGATTTTGAGGACGGTACTGCTGCCTCTGCCAGTACACTGAATGATCTCTACCAGACGTTTGGCGACCTGGATTCCTTTGAGCAATTTATCAAAGTGACGGCCAATGCCAAGTCCAGTATGGAAGAGGTACAGGATGCGGCGAACGCATTGGCCGAGGAATATATCAATTCAATTGGTATCCTCGACAACCTGACAGAAAGCAATGCCAGTGTGATCGAGTCTCTGCTAGAAGAGATGGGTGTCACGAATGCGCATGAAGTTGTCATGGCGCGACTGAACGCTACCCGTCTTGAAGCTGTATTGGCGGCAAACGGGATGGCGGATGCGGTATGGGAGGATGCGGAGGCGCTTCTGGAAGAGAGCGGTGCTGCAGATAATACAATCCAGTACCTTAAGCTCCTGCGCCAGGAGCAGTATAACGCACAAATCTCCGCAATCAACTTCAAGAATGCGACGTCCGATGTCATTGCGGCTCTGGCCCAGCAAGCGGCCATGGCTGGTGTGACTGCGGATAAGATGGCGGCACTTCAAAAGGCGCAATCGCTTATCACCAGAAAAGAAAGCGGTGCTCTGGACGAGTATGAAGCGAACAACTACGGAGATATCCTTGACCGCTATCTGAAACAGGCGCAGGCGGATATAGGCTCTATTGATGTCAAGGTACCAGAGATCAAGGTATCTGTACCGAGGGGAAGCAGCTCCGGAAAATCCGGAAGCTCCAGTGCGTCCAAGGCGTCCAAGGAAGTTGAAGAATACATTGCCGATGTTGATGCCTATCGGGAAGCTGTCAGGCAGCTCGAAGAAGTGCAGGAGCGGCGGGCCTCTTTGGAGGATAAGATCAGCAAATCTTCCAATTATAAAGAGCAAATCGCTCTGCAACGTGAGCTTATCAATGCGTACAAGGAAGAGCAGGCCGCGCTTCATACGCTGAACGATCAGCGTGACGTTACGATTGCTGCTGGTGTGCAGTCTCTCCGTGAGCTTGGATTTGCGGTTGAATACAACTGCGATACGAACGAACTCTGGATTGACAACCTGGAGCATCTCAATGAGCTTCAGGCGGAGAGCAAGGGCAAATATGATTCTGTCCAGGAAGCTACCAATGCACTCCGGAAAGATACAGAGGAACTGATTGGCACTATCACAGATCTCAATGACGCAAATCAGGAAAATTCTGATTCTTGGCATGAGATTAAGGATGCTATCCGTGATGCAAAAGTCGCCATTGTCAGCGATTTGAAAGAGATCGTTAATGAGGCGAACGACGCGCTTGACAGTATCCAGGGTGCTTATGACACGCTGACCAATGCGGCTACGGAATATGCTGAAAATGGCGGATTCCTGACTATTGATACCTATCAACAGATCCTCGCTCTAGGCACTGAGTATATGCAGTATCTGATGGACGAGAACGGAATGCTGGTTCTCAACAAGGAGAAAATCGAGGAGGTCGTTGCTGCCAAGACGCAGCAGCTTGCCATTGAGCAGGCATTGACTTATATCGAGCGGCTTCGGTTGGCGCTTCAGGAGGACTCCATTGAAGATCTGAATCAACTGCTGTTCGCCACGGAGCAGGCGACGGATGCGACATGGGGGTTAGTATATGCTAATCTCAGCCTGTTGAAATCCTCGTTGAATGATGCGCAGTATGAGGCGGCGCTTCACAATATCCAGGCACTCCAAGGCTTGGCAAATACGGCAGTGGCCGGAATCGGTCACACCGCAGGTGAAGCGCAAGAGGCCATGGAAGCGATGGCGGACCAGATGCGCGATATGGCAGATGAGATGGACCGGCTGGCCGACGAGATGGACGATCAGGCGGATGCGCTGGAGGATATGGCAGACGGTATGGGCGATTTACTCAAATACGTCATGGATATGCTCAAACAGCGCATTGAGGACCAGATCGACGCTCTGGAAGATATGAAGGACGCCTATTCCGATATTATCGACCTGAAAAAGAAATCTTTGAGGGCAGATAAGGATGCGGCGGACTACCAAAAGAACATTTCCGATAAGGTCAAGGATCTAGCTGCTCTGCAATCCAAGGCGGATGCTCTGAGTCTGGATGACAGCCGTGAGGCACAGGCGGAACGGTCTAAGCTGTTGGAGGAAATCGCAGATCTCCAGGAGGATCTGGCGGATACCCAGGCGGATCACGCTATCGAAGTCCAGGAGGATGCTCTGGACAAGATGGAAGAAGCCTATCACGAGGAGAAGGATAAGGAAATAGAAGTTCTCGAAGAGAGCATTTCTTCTTATCAAAAGCTCTATGATATGGCGATTGACTATATCCGTGACCACTGGGATACGCTGTATCAGGAATTGCTCGACTGGAACTATGAGTACGGCACTGTCGCCAGTACGGAGATCACGGCGGCGTGGGAGGATGCATTGGCCGCAGCGCAGCGGTACGGTGATTATCTGACTGCTCTTGCACAGATCCAGAAGGATATCGACGCCTACCGCGCCCAGAGTGATGCTTACCGTGAACAGGGCGACGCCTACCGTGACCAGGCCAGCTCTATGACAAGCAGTTCTTCCAGTTGGAGCAGCTCTTATACCTCCGGCGGTCAGAGCGGGCAGAGCAGCCAAAGTCAAACTGTTGGGCAGAATGGAACCTATACGGAACCGACCGATCAGGAGATGATCCATGCGATTATTTCTGAGATGTACCGGAACGCGCAGGCGTGGAAAGGTGCCGGCGATAACCGCCCTTATCTGGAAAATCGAAATCTTGAGCTTGGCGCGATGCTGAAGCAGTACGGTATCAATGCAGAACGCAAGCTGGATGGTGTGTGGTATGTTGGTAATGAGGAATTGTTCAAGAAATACAAGCAATACCTGTATCATACCGGTGGCATCGTTGGCGGCGGTTCTCTTAAAGAGAATGAACAACTGGCGATTCTGAAGGACAAGGAATGGGTGCTGAGTGAACAGATGGTGGCAAATCTGAAAACGCAGATGGAGAGGATTAAGTCCCTTTCTGAGGTTGCGTTGGATCTGCCAAATTCTGTTGGTGGCTCTATCGTTTCCGGTGTTCTGGATAGGATAAAAGGCCGTGTAGGAAATGTGACTACCAACAACGAGAATGATTCTGTTAAGATCACAATTGGCGATACCATCATCCAGGGAAGCGCCAGTAGTGAGACGGTGCAGAAGCACGCCAAGGTTACCTACGATATGGTCAATCAGATCGCAAGGATTCTGAAAATCAGCATTTGATTTTATATGGGCAGGGGAGCAATCTCCTGCCCTTCTTATATTCTTTTTTGGAAGGAGGTATCGCGGTGTATAAAGCCTATGAGTTCACCTACGCAGACACTCCAGCCTCCTTATATGGGATGTTTGTCTGCGATCTTGGCGATACCAAGCACGGTGATAACCCATTTGGGAACCAAGCCAATATCGTGGAGAAGCGGCTTGCAAACCGGATTACGCCGCTCCATTATGGGGTGCGTTACCATGACGATCCGCTGACGTTCCATCTGATTTTTGCAAGCAATGAGTATTTGGACCGTTGGCAGGTACAGGAGGTTGCCCAATGGCTGACTGGGTATCAGGAATATCAATGGTTGACGATTGACCAACCTGATATGGAAGGCGTTGAGTTTCATTGTCTGATTCAATCAATGACCGCCATCAATATCGCCTGGTTTCCAATTGCATTTGATGCAACTATTATCTGTGATTGCCCATATGGATACAGCTATCCGTTTGAGGAGGAGATCAGAGTAGACGGAACAAAAGAGTATCTGTTTTATAATGACAGTACGGCACGTGTACCTCTCTATCCTCAATTGAAAATCGAGGTAGCACAGGGATGCTCTTCGTTTTCTATTACCAACCGGACAACCGGTGTGACGACGCAGTTTACCGGTATGCCGTCGGGCGGTTTTACGGTGAATATGGACAATGAGAATGAAGTGATCGACGTGGCATCCTACAAGTACGACATATATGATTATTTCAACTTTCAGTTTTTCTATCTGGTACCAGGTGATAATGAGCTTGTTATCAGGGGCAGTGGCAAGGTCACAATCAGCGGTCGGTACCTGTACAACGTAGGCGCATAGCGGAGAGAGGTGGATCATGTATCTTGATTTTAAGAAGATCAACGCAGCGGATAAGAAACAGCCGATGCTGCGGCTTCAGACACTGGCAGGAAAAGAGCTCGGTGTCATTCCGTTTGCCTATGATGTGCATTTTGAGATCAACTATGCGGATATCAGCACGATTGAATTTACGGTTCCGTACTATGCAAACGGAATCAAGAATCCACTCTATAACGAGCTTATCAGCTACCGTGTTGTCTATACGGAGGAGTTTGGTATCTATGTTTTGACGTCTCCAAAGAAATCCGGTGACGGCATTACAGAGATCAAAACGGTGACCGGGTATTCCCTTGAACAGATGCTTTCTACAAAGAGTATGTTTTTGGAGGAGGGCACCTATAATTTCTGGAATCCTTTGAAATCCGGCGATACTGTATTGGGACGCATTATTGAGGCGGACCCGTCCTGGCACGTCGGGTATGTGTCGCCCAGGTTGATCGGATGCTATCGTACCTTTGATGAGTACAGCGACGATATCCTGAGTTTTTGCTATGGTGACGCGGCAGAAAAATATCGGTGTGCTTTCGTATTTGATGTGTATCAGAGAAGTATCAGTGTATATGATCTGAGTGAGGAAGTCCCGTGTGTTCCTGTCTATCTGGATTACAAGAATCTGGTGGATGCGGTTGACGTATCTGAGATCACGGACGATCTCACGACCAAGCTCCATCTTTACGGATCGGATGACCTATCGATTCGTGAAGTCAATCCTACGGGTACCGACTATATCATCAATCTGGATTACTTCATTGCAAACGGTGATTTGGATGTCTTTGTCGGCAGCAGCAGTGTCACTTTGGCGCAGCGTGTCAAGGACTGGGAGCAAAGAATCAGAGATCGGCAGCAATACTATGTCGGGCTGATTTCCGCCAGGGCGTCTCTGACTGCGCAAAAGCTGTCGGAGCAGGCCGCTCTTGTTGAGCTGAATGGTGAGCTGGATACTCTGATGACCCAGCAGAATGTGACGATTCAGGCATATGCGATTGAGACAACCGATACCGGCAAATCAAACCGGTTAAAGGAGCTTGCCAATATTTATGCCCAGGTGATTTTGAAGCGTTCGGAAATCTCCAGGCAGGAAGCCGCGATTGATTCTATTCAGAACAATATCGACCAGTACACCAGCAGCATTCAGTCCGTTAACCGGGAACTCTCCTACAATACCTATTTTACGGCACAGGAGCGAGATATCTTGGACCGTTTTCTCATTGAGGGAGAGCTGGAAGACGAAACTTTTGTTGCAACAGATGTCAGCTCCTCCAATGAGGGGACTGTCGGTACAGTGAGCGGTACGGTGTCCTTTACTTCCTCTGCTGTTACGCGGGTGACAGACAGCAGATCGGGAAACACGATGTATCTTATGTCCGGCGGCGAGCTGACTGTACCTGGTGGAAATTTCAGCGGGAATGTTGTGCGCGGGACGCTGGATATGCGGTCCGGCAGCAGCTATGTGCTGAGTGTCTACCTGGGAGATTCCAACTATGGCGGAAAATATTACAGCAGCGGGTTACTGACTCTGACGGGATCTCTGTCAAGTCTATCCAGCGACGTGTCTCTCCATGTGGACCAAGGGATACAGGAGTATACGGGAACGAGACTTAGTTTCTATACTTCTGGTGCGTCCTCCTACTTCACCGCAGAAGCCAGCGATTTCCAGAGGTATTCTGTATCTATGGATCTCTATGAGTTCGGCGTTGAAGCACTGGACGACTGTGCGTGGCCCTCCTATGAGTTTGATATTGATAGCGCCAATTTTCTTTATCAGGAGAAATTCGAGCCGTTCAAAGACAGTCTGACTCTTGGCAAAGGAGTACATCTGAATCTTGGCAGCGAGGGAAATATGACGGCCAAGGTGATCGGAGTTGAGCTGGATTTTGACGATATCCGAGATTTCAAGCTCCTGTTCTCGAATAGGTACTATCGGAAAACCGGTGTGACCAAGTGGATCGACGATATCAAAAAGACGAGCAGATCCAGCCGGTCGTTCGATGCCAGCAAATTCATTTATAACCGGTCGGCAGATATGTCAACAGATGTGGACGAATTTATGAAAGGGCAACTCAATGCGGCGGTCAACAACATCGTCAATAAGACCGACCAAACCGTCCTCATCAACAGCGCCGGCATTCAGGTGGGCGGCAATTCCAACTATCAGTTGAGGATCGTAGACAATATGCTCGCCATGACGGATGACGGGTGGCAGTCGGCAAAGTTGGCAATTGGCCTATTCGCCAGTCCTGAGACCGGTGAGCAGTGGGGTGTCAACGCAGAGCTGATCGCGGGCAAGCTCATCATCGGTAATAACCTTGTACTGCAAAATCCATTGGTTGATTCTCAGGGTCATCGGACTGGGACCATGATGTTCCAGGTGGATGCGACCGGTGTATGGCTCTACAACTCCAGGATGGTATTCCAAAGCAACAGCGGACGCATCATTATCGATCCTGAGTATGGTATCGCTGCGGGAAACAATCTGCTTTTCAGTACGAGTGGGACTACGGTGACACCAGGCTTTATTGACAGATACGGAAGGATCATCACAGACAGCGACGGAATGCCGCAGAATGCCAACTTCTATCTCGATATTGATACCGGGAACGCTTACTTCCGTGGGAAGCTGATTGCGGAGAGTGGCGAGATCGGTGGGTTCACCATTGCTAGCAGCTACTTGTATTCTGGCAGTAGCAGCAATCGTGTTGCTATCAATGGTGGTTCAACTTACAATTCCAATTATGCGTTCTGGGCCGGTTCTGAGACTCCGAGTTTAGCTCCGTTTTATGTGATGAAAAATGGAACTGTTAAAGCTACAAACGGTACTTTTGAAGGTAAAGTTACTGCTACAAGCGGGTCGTTTACTGGGACTATTACCGCAAAAGATGGCACCATTGGAGGACTTACAATAAAAGACGGCTATTTGTATTCTGGAAGTGGGCAGAATCACATTGAAATCAACAGTAGTAGTAGTCATTATTCCGCATATGCGTTTTGGGCTGGTGCTGACAGTCCTACAAGCGCACCATTCTGGGTAAAGAAAAACGGTGAAATGAGTGCTACTAATGGTACATTTAATGGTAAGGTTACTGCTACCAGTGGATCGTTCAGCGGAACAATCACCGCAAAAGATGGAACGATTGGTGGGCTTACGATTAAAGATGGATATATGTATTCTTCAAACGGAAGTAAGCAATATGTCGGTGTTAGTGGTGGATATGGTGATGGTGAGTATGTTTTCTGGGCTGGCAATTCTACTCCAGCTAGTGCTCCATTTTGGGTAAAAAAAGATGGGAGTATGAAAGCAACCAGTGGTACATTCACAGGGTCTATTTCGTTTGATGACTTTAATAAAGACGCACAACAAAAGGTTAATCAAGCAATTGAAGATGCATTGGCTGCGATAGACAGTGCTTCTGCGGCTAATGATGCTGCGGTAGCGGCAAAAAAAACAGCAGATGGTGCGGTAAAAACAGCCGGTGACGCCTCTTCTTTAGTTAGCGGATGGACTTATAGCGGAACCACATATATTGACGGAAACAAGATTTTCGCCGGTACTGTAGCAGCATCAAAGTTAGTTGGCGGCGAAGTTGATCTGCTTGGTGTTACGTATGACTGGCGTGGTAATCAGACTACATATGTAGTTGGTAAAATATTGATTGGAGCAACTGCGGATGGTGCTGGTATTGAATTTACAAGTACCGGCGGATTTCGTGTTGAGTGTGACGGTAACTTCTGGGTGAAGTCGTCTTCTGGTTCTTTTGGTATCGGAAGTTCAACAGCTGGTGCCGCTTTTACGTGTGGTGCAAATTTGATCCCACAAGGAAGCAGCTATACCATTGGTACAAAAAATAACCCGTGGAATGCTGTTTATGCAAGTACCGGTGAGATCCAATCGTCTGATGCCAATTTGAAGAACAACATTGAAGATCTTTCTGATAAATACATTGATTTGATCGATCATGTAAAACCTGTCAGATACAAGTTGAACGACGGTACATCCGGAAGATATCATACCGGTTTTATTTCTCAGCAGGTGGAATCTGCCATGAATACTGCAGGCGTCAATTCCAAAGAGTTCGGCGGTTTTGTGAAGGATACCAACGACGAAGGAGAAGAAATCTATATGCTCCGCTACGAGGAGTTTATTGCTCTCTTGCTGGCAAAAATCAGGCAACAGGAGAGAAGGATCAAGCAATTGGAGGACAGAGCATGAATTTACAGAAAATCATTGATGCTTATGGTGCAATTTGCGGGCTTTCCAAAATTGTGTTGCCATTTAAGAAAGCACGCGCATTGACAGAGCTGAAAAAGAAATTAAAGGAATCATTTGATGTTATCCAGCAGGCAGAGCTTACAATTGTTGAAGAGTTTTGCGGTGAACAAACTCAAAACGGTATTTATCAATTTAAGAGTGATGAAGATGCTATCAAGTGCCAAAAGGCGATTCAGGATTATATGGAACAGGACGATGATAGTATTGAACTGCCTACTGTCGATTTGAGTGATTATACCGATCAGATCAAGCTTTCTGCCAGCGCACTGGAGGCATTGGAGGATATCATCATTTTTGATAAGGAGTGATGACAGATGAACGCTCCGTGTACCTATACACTGCCGACGATCAATTTTGTCGGCGGAGCGACCCAAAAGCTGATGTTCCATACCTACTATTACCAGGGAAAGCACCCATTTGATCTGTCGTTTTGTACTGCGAAATTCGCTATTGTGAGCTACAACAATAAGCACACAAAGCCAAAAGTGCTTAAAAACATGACGATTCAAAATAACACAAGGCCCGATGAGGAGCCGGTGCCCAATATTCTGTATGTAGAGTTGGAAGCGTCTGACACAGTTGATCTGGAAGGAAAATATATCTATCAGATCACCATCCAGGCGGACAGCGGCGATGTGGAGATACCGGATCAGGGGATTATGTACATTACCAACAATATTGATCGTGATTCTATTCGGTAAAACGCTATCAAGATATTAAAGTTAAATATCAAACCAAGCAGGAAGGGTGACCTTCCTGCTTTTGTTATGTAAGGAGGATATTATGAACACTACGTATTTTCTGAATCTCGTTGCGGGCAATGTCTACAAGAGCAAGACCGATGTTCCTCTGCCGACGGAGCTCTGGATCGGTTTGAGCACCTCCGCTCCTACCATTAACGGTGATAATGTGAACGAGCCGTCTGGCAGCGCCGGGTATTCCCGTGTACAGCTTACCGACCTCAATGAGCCTACAGCCGGCGTTGTCACCAACAAGAATAATATCGACTTCAACGAGTCTACGGCCAGCTGGGGCACTGTAACTCACTTCGTTATCTATGACGCTAAGAACGACGGTAATCTGCTGCAGTACGGTCCGCTGTCTACGCCAAGAAGCGTGGAGACGGCAACGATTATGACGATCAAGAGAGACTATCTGAATCTGTCTGTGCAGAATCCGAGCTAAGGAAAGAGGTGATGGAGTATGGCGAAAGAGTTTGATATCTATCTGAAGCATTATCTGACCATGTGCGACCTGATCGTCTATTCCATCCCCTATCACGAGGGTCTGACTGTCAAAAGTGCGTTGATCCTTGAAGCGGCGCTCAACGGATATATTCTTCAGAAATTCGCAGCTGCACAGATGGGCATTGAGCTTGGAGCGCATATCGACGAAATGATGAAGCTGTGTAAAGAAAAGCTTGGAATCTACACGGAGCTGGATGCATCTGTTAAGATCGAGTCTCACGACCTGATCTATCCGCAAAATGACCCCATCATTCTCAATAACAACGATGTGAAGCTGCTGGCTTCGGCTTTGATCGAGGCAGAGAGCGGCATTATCATGGCCGTGGAACCGCTGCGGACGCAGATGGCGAAGTCCACAGGTATCGCTAACTTCCCAATGATCGCAGATGCTGTGGTTACGGATACGTTCAAGCGTGATCTCCTCTCCGTCGCACTGCCGGTCATTCCGAATGCAGAGGTACTACAGGTTAACCAGCTTGATTATATCAGCGCAGACCCATCCATGATTCTGGACGCCAAGCTGCCGGATATTTTCTACAGGCTTACATCCGGTGCGAGCTGCGCCGTGATGCTGGAAGCAATTGTACTGGGAACAGAGATTCGTCATTCCCTTGGGCGGTGGTATCCTGGGCTGACGGTGGATGCCGAGGTTACCATGATATCGGCGCAGAAATTTGAAATGGCGGAGTCTATCCTTACCATGCTGCAAGAAGTCACGGGTACACTGGTTAAGGTGTTGTATCCGGAGGACGACGCCATGTATCTCGCAGTATCCGAATTGAACATGGGACTGAAACGGTACCGGCTGCTGTATGAGGTGGACGATAAGATGTTGAGTGAAATGGATGATATGACGCTGGATGAGCTGGATTATGTGTGGCTCATCGACGTGTGAAGAAAGGAGATAGGCTATGTCTCAGGCATATTTAGGCAGCTTCAACGGGACAGTGACGCCGAATGTCAATATGCTGGATATCTTTAAGGAGAAGGAGATTGAAGACAATCCCAACAGCATACTCAACTTCGGAAAGCTGATCCTGAAGAAGTTCGGTATCTCTGCTCCGGCAGGTACCGTTATCAAAATCAACGGGAAGGAAATCCCGCTTTATACCGGCACATTTGAGCTGGGAATGAATCAAATCGACATTTCCTCATTGGAATTTTCCGATGCTGTCGATGTGAAGATCTACTATATGTATTGAGAGGAGGCGCAGACGATGGCTGATCTTAGCTGGGCTGTTGCCCTGGAAGAACTTGGCGGAGACGGAAGCGGCGGCGGAGGCGGCGGAACAACCGGTAAGTCTATCGACTCCGTTTCTATCACCGATGACGGAGATCTGGAAATCAAATTCAGCGACGGAACCACCAAGAATGTTGGCAAGGTCGTCGGTGATAACGGCAAGGTATATGTTCCGCATATCGACGAGCATAAGATTCTCACCTTTACCATTGAGGACGGTGCCGGTGAGGTACCTGATCCCGTTGACCTGAATCCGAGTGATGAGTGGTCCGGTATGGATGAGGAAGGTACTTCCGATTACGTCTGGGAACCTATGGACCCAGGTATGTAATATCACAACACCCAAAAAATATGGAAAGGAGAGGGTTATTTTGGCTAACGTGATCTTTAAGTCCGGTACCAAAGTCCAGTATGAGGCGATTCAACCGAAGGACCCGAATACTCTGTACTGGCTGACCGACGAACAGGCGCTCTATAAGGGCGATCAGCTGTTTGGTACCGGCAAGGCCGCGACTCAGGAAGCCGCCGGCCTGCTGTCCGCTGAGGACAAGAAACGTCTGGATGACCTTGTGAAGGGTAGTGTCATCGGTTTGACTGCCGTTGACGGCACCATCGTGATCGGTGATGTTGACCACGGCAAGACGCTGAAGGTCGGCGTCTCCGAAAAGGCAAACAACACTATCGAGGTTAAGAGCGACGGTCTGTTTGTCGGGAAGACCGACGTACCCAAGTACGAGATCGAAAAGAAGGAAGAGGGCGCTGAGGGCTTTGCTGCTGTGTACCGCCTGAAATGCACCATCGGTGACAGTGTGACCTATTCTGATGTGGAGATCAATATCCCGAAGGATCTGGTCATCAAGAGCGGCAGTCTGAAGGTTGTCGAGGAGAAAAACGTTCCCTATGAGGGCGCTGAGGTCGGCGATCCGTATCTCGATATTGAGCTGAACGACGAGGAGACCACCCACATTTATATCGCTGTCAAGGGTATTGTGGATACTTCCAACTTTGTTACCAGCTCCATCAAGACGGAAAAGGGCGAAGCTCTGATTGCGAACGACGCCACCGGCGGAGGCACCTGGTACCGCAGGACTGAGGACAGTCTGGAGAGCTATGTCGGCGTCAACGACGGCGCTGAGGCCAACGGCAGACCTACTCCGTCCGCTCAGATCTACGCCGCGAAGCGCGATGGCAGTACCATTAAGGACGGTTCTTTCATCAATGTGTATCAGGATCGGATCACCTATAATAACCGTGCTCGTATGGCTGCCGGTGCCAAGAACGGCGATGAGACCAGTGAAATCGCCGTTATTGCCGATATCACCGCATCTGAGGATAAGGCAAAGGTATTCTATGACGCCACTAAGTACGATGTGACCGGTCTGCTGCCCGGTTGCCGTGTGGATATGAACGGCAAGGAAATCCGTGTCATGTTCCCCAAGGGCGCTCCCTTTGTCAAGCCCTCCGGCACCGCCGAGGGCCGCGACAATGACTGCTACTACTTCGGCGTGATCGCCTATGCGCCCAGTGACGATGTGACCGGGTTCAAGGAGAGCAATCAGGAGACTATCACCAACGAGCCTCTTGAGAACTTTGACGGACCCAGCTCCGGCGTTGACAAGTACGGTCGGAAATACGATATCTGCTGGTTCCCCGCCGCGAAGTGGTCCGAGGGCGATATCTGGACTTACTATGGCGATCAGTCCGAGGCCGGTCTGTGCGTCGGCTGGTATCACACCATCGAATGGTACAAGGATGCCGAGTGTGTCGGCTCTGAGACGGTGCGGATCAATCTGACCAATGAGCAGTGCCATAACAGCCTCAAGCAGAGCCTTGGCAAGGACAACTCCAGTAATCTCATCTGGGAAGAGATGTAATTTTATTTTCAACGGCCCGCAGTGGGAAACTGCGGGCCTTATTTTAAATTAGGAGGAATATCAAAATGGCTAACGTTGCTTTTAAGAAGGGTTTGCTTACCAATCTGCCCGCCGAACACGTTGAAGGTACTATTTATGTAACCACAGATGAGCGTGCTCTATATCTGGATATCAGCGGCAGCGACCGCATCCGGATCGGCGATTTCCAAGAGGTTGAAAATATTTCCGCTCTTGAGGAAATCACTTCTCCCAGCCAGACCGCTCTCTACTATGTGAAGGACATCAACTGCCTTGCCAAATACAACGGCAGCGAGTGGAAGCAGATCAATCCCGATACCGGCGCGACCAATGGCGCTGTTGACGGAGCCGGCGCTTCTGATTTCAGCTTCTCCTACGACGAAGCCTCCCGCACGCTGACTCTGAGCGTGAGCAAGGCGTTTATTGACGGCGATGCTCTGGATGCGAAGATCGGCGACCTGGGCGAGAGTGAGACCGTTGTTGCCTACATCACCACCAAGTTGGAAGAGATCTCCGGTGAGGAAAGCACTCTGAGTGGTCGCGTTGGCAAGCTGGAGACTGCTGTTGGCGATGCTGAAAGCGGTCTCGTGAAGGACGTCAACGATCTCAAGACCAAGGTTGGCGAGACTTCCGTTGCCGATCAGATCGCGGCTGCCAAGACTGAGATCATCGGTCAGGAGAGCACTACCGGCGAGGAAGATACCATTAAGGCTGCCAAGAAGTACGCCGATCTGAAGGACGCCGAACTGAAGACCGCTCTCGTTGGCGAGGGCGAGGGCATCACCGCTGAGACCATCAAGGGCGCTGCGAAGGAAGTCAAGGACTACACCGATGAGCAGATCGCCGCTAAGATCGGCTCTGTCTATACTCCGTCCGGCAATAAGGCCAGTGTTGAGGATCTCGGTACTCCAGGTGAGAGTCAGCTTGGTAAGGTTTACAACATGACCGCCGACTTCGATACTGACGCTACCTTCGTGGAGGGCGCTGGCAAGCACTATCCTGCCGGTACTAACGTTGTCTGCGTCAATGTCGGCAGCGATGAGGCTGAGTATAAGTGGGATTCCCTGTCCGGCGTGGTGGATCTGAGCGAGTATGCCAAGACCGCCGATGTGGACAGCAAGGATGCGAAGGTCAAGACCGATCTGATCGGTGAGGACGAGAGTGTGAACGCCACCACCATCAAGGCCGGCGTGACCGAGGCCAAGACCTATGCCGATACCAATGACACCGCTCTGAAGACCGAGCTCATTGGTGAGGGCGCTTCCGGTGAAGAGGAAACGATCAAGGGTGCTAAGAAGTATACGGATGAGCAGCTGGAGAAGTCCCTGACCTGGGGCAGCTTCTAATCAAACGGTAGACATATCCGGGGGAGAGGGGCGAAAGCTCCTCTCACTCCTTTATTTCAGGAGGTGAACTATATGGAAACTGTTAGATTTTTCAGAGGTCCGAGCAACCGGATCGATATGGAAGTCACTCCGTTTAAGGATGGCTGTATCTATTTCACGCCGGACAGCGGAGACCTCTATATTGATGCTGTTGTGGAGGAGGAGAACAGGCGCATCCACATCAATCCGACCGGAGGAGCCGGAAGCAAGTATTTTGAAAAGACCCTGACGGTAAACGGATGGTCCGGCAGCAGTCAGAACGTGATAATCGAAGGATTGAAAGCCAAGCAGAACGGTGTCGTCGGTATTTCGCAGAGCGTCTCCGATGTTGAGCTGGAGGATGCCGGAAACGCCGCTCTCTTTGTGAGCGGACAGGCTGACGGCTATTTCACCGTCTCTTTCAACGGTGAAAAGCCCACGTGCGATATCCCCATTACCGTGATCCTGCTGGAATAATGGAGGGTTAGGTTATGAGTGAGACTGCAAACTATCACCTCTATTTGACGGATGACAGTTCTGAAAAATTCCAGGAGTGGCGCGAAAATATGAACGGTCCGGATAACTCCAACATGGTCAAGATCGATACGGCTCTCTCTGAAAAGGCGGAGCACAGCAATGTCATCGAGACAAAGCTTGACCATGAGCAATGGGAGAATCAAGGTGTCATTATGACGCAAACGCTCAGTGTGGAAGGACTGACCGCAGAGCAGAACGGCGTTATCGGAATCAGCCATACCATCTCCTCTGAGGCGCTGGAGGCTGTCCGCATGGCGGGGCTCTATGTTATTGGACAGGGGGAGGGGACTCTTACCATCGCCCTGGACGGAGATCTGCCGTACTGCGATATCCCTGTTACTATTATCCTTTTGGATTGATTTAGCAAAAAATTTCAATTTAAAACTCACTGTTTGTGATTTGCAAGAAGTATCAAGGAGGTAACCTATGCCTATTATCGGTAATTTCCCCGGCGGTGCCGGCGGAAGCGGTGGCGGCGGTGTTGCACTGTCTGCCGTGAGCGACATCAAGACGCTCTCCGCGCACAATAAAGTATATATCAAGTGGACTGATCCGAGCGATATTATTGTTTCCGAAGTGCCTCTGGCAACGTGGGGCGGCACTCTCCTGGTGCGTAAGGCAGGTTCTGCCCCCACCAACCGCAGAGACGGCACCCAGGTGGTGGACAGTAAGGTGCGGGATCAGTATAAGAACTCCTATTTCTGTGATACCGGGCTGAACGACGGTACCACTTATTACTATAAATTCTTCCCGTATACCACTACAGGCACTTATACGGATGACGAGAAAGATGCATTTACGGCTGCTCCCAAGGCTATCCCCGTCGGTAATGTGTCCGGTATGAGCGCGGAAGCCGCCGGTAACGGAAAGCTGAATTTGAAGTGGACCGATCCCGACGAGACTGTCCAGGACGACGGCATGACTCTGGCGACTTGGGGGAAGACTGTCGTCACCGTGAAAGAGGGAAGCTATGCTACCAGCCCCAGTGACAATGTAGCTTTTAGTGAAACGGTTATGACACGGAATCAGCATACCACCAATCCGCTGACTGCTACCGGCCTGAAAAACGGAACACTCTACTATGTGAAGTTCTTCCCCGTGACGACTGATGACGTTGTGAACAGCAACGAGGCTAACCAGATCACCGGAACGCCCAACAAGCTTCCATGCACAATCTCCGTGGATCACGAGTCCCTGACGCTGACCATGAAGGAAAACGTACAGACCATCACCGTGACCAGACCCGGCGACGGTGTTATCACCGCTGATATCCTTCCTACGGAAACCGCTCAGATCCAGGTGCAGGATAACAAGATCACCGTGACCGGACAGGTTCCCGGCGATGCGGTACTTACCATCCATGTGGCTGAGGGAGCCGACTATCTGGCCGCCACTGACAAGACCGTCAATGTGAAGGTCAAGTATGTGACGATCTACGGCGCTGAATGGGACGGCACTTCTCAGACCAAGATGACCAGAACGGATGCTGCGGTCGATTTTGAAGATCCTACTCCCGCTCTGGGCGGAAGCGGTGGCTCCAGCCTGTTTGACGAGCTGCTTCCCTGGTCCGGTATGACTGTGGAGGATGATCCCGCTGCGGGTAAGCTGGTAAAAATTCCCAAGTTCTGGTACAAGTGGACCAAGGACGGAAAGAAGCTGAAGCTCCAGATCGCGGATGCCGAGTCCGAGGGATTCAAGCCCGCGCCCGCCTTTATGGACCGTGGCGACGGTAAGGGTGAACGCGATGTGGTGTATGTCGGTCAGTACCACTGCGTCAGCGACTATAAGTCTGGCGATGGCACTCCAAAGGCAGACATTACGAGGAGTACGGCCCGCACCAATATTCAGGCTCTTGGCGAGGGTATCTATCAGTTTGACTATGCCATGCGGGTGACGATTCAGATGCTCTACATCGTCGAGTTTGCAGATTGGAATAGCCAAATTACGATTGGTTACGGCTGCGGCAACAACAGCAGCAAGCAAGCGCAGAGCACCAACGCTTTTGACTATCATACGGGGACGAATCTCTCCAGCAGAGAGACTTACGGCGTCGGTGTGAAGTACCGGAATATCGTCGGCCTGTGGGATAACGTCTATGACTGGATGGACGGCTGCTACTACACCAGCTCCGGTTTGAATGTGATTCTCGATCCTACGAAGTTTTCGGATACAACCGGAGGAACTCTTATCGGAAAACCGTCTAGCGGATATCCTTCCGCACTTGATGTTTGTACGACCGAGAATTATGAATGGTGTATTTATCCTACGGAAGCTTCCGGTTCTACCAGCACTTCCATCCCGGATGACTGGGACTTCAGCGGGAGCTACCCGTGTCTGCGCTGCGGTGGCAGCTATTACCAGGGCTTGGACTACGGCTTGTTCTACGTTGACTACGACGGCGTTAGCTACTCGAGCGGCAACATCGGCTGTCGCCTCCAAAAACTCCCCTAACGGAGGGGTCTGGGGAGGGTCGCAACCCTCCCCAGGACTCACGATATCGATATACTGATTATTACAGAACGGACTGATCCCTTGCTAACCGGCTTGATAAAACTCTCGTTTTACCAAGAGTTGAAAAATATTCAAGAAATATCTTGACAGGTAGAATATTTTCTGCTATAGTACGACTGAAAGCTGAAAATATTCTTCACTTGTACGTACTATCGAGAATAAACGGCAATTCCATAAAGGGGAGGGATCGGTCAAGCAAACGTTCACGGGGCCGCCTGTGCAGCAGTCGGTGGGTTCATTTTTCTGTGCCATCCCGGATAACTGGAACTTCAACGGGAGCAACCCGTGTCTGCACTGCGGTGGCAACTATAACCAGAACTTGAACCACGGCTTGTTCTACGTTAACTACAACAGCGTTAGCAACTCGAACGGCAACATCGGCTGTCGCCTCCTTATATCATCCTTATTATAGTCTAGCTAACTATTCGGTAGTCAGGGTTTTATCCCTTTCTACAGTGTCTGAGTAATTGGGCACTGTGCAAACTGTCTCTGTCAACGGTTTGCATATTCGGCATGGGCGACCGCGCACCCCTTGGTGAAGATAAGCTGATGGGACATGGTTTAGTACATTCGGGCGGAACACAATGTGTGAATCCTTGTGACGACGGATCGCGTTGAAAAACAAGACTCACGTTCTGTTTTTGCATCGAACGCTGGAAACACCATGATGCTACAAGGAGGATGTCCCATTTGAAACGAGTCAATCACTTACACGAAAAACTGGTCTCGGACGAGAATCTAACGCTTGCTCTGTTCGAGGTCAATTATACGCACCGCTGGTATCCGCACCATCAGCCAAACCGGACTGTTCTCTGGGTGGAGCGGGATATTCCGCAACGGGTCAAAGATCTGAGAAAAATCATCAACGATCTGATCGACGGAAAGCAGACCCTCGAACAACCAAAGAAAAAGCACCGGTGGGACAAATCGGCAGGTAAGTGGCGTGATATCAATGAGCCGAAGCTTTGGCCCAGTCAGTACGTTCACCATGCTCTGATCCAGGTTTTGCAGCCGGTGATGATGCGTGGAATGGACAAGTTCTGCTGTGGCAGTATCCGGAAAAGAGGTATCCACTATGGCGTGAAAGCCATCAAAAGGTGGATGAAGGAAGACAGAAAAGGAACGAAATACTGCCTGGAGATGGATATCCACCACTTCTATGACAGCATCGATCCGAAGTATGTGATCCAAAGAATGAAATGCCTCATCAAGGATCACAGGGTCATGAAGCTGATTGAGTCCGTACTGCAATATGGCGTGCTCATCGGTATCTACTGTTCCCAATGGTTTGCAAATACTATCCTGCAACCGCTGGACCATCTGATCCGCGAGGGAAAGAATGGCGTCAATCACTATCTGCGCTACATGGATAACTTTACGATTTTCAGCAGCAACAAACGCAAGCTGCAAAAGCTGGTTAAAGTTATCCGGAAGTGGCTGGCCGGAATCGAGCTGAAAATCAAGGATAACTGGCAAATATTCAATACTACGGACAGGATGCCGTCCGCGCTCGGTTACCGATACGGACATGGTTTTACTCTGTTGCGGAAGCGAAATCTGCTGAGGCTGAAGCGAAAACTGAAGCTCTACTATAAGAAAACACGTAAACATAGAAAGATCTCAATACATTTGGCAACGGGCCTATTATCCAGGTTCGGCGAATTATCACATTGCAACCGCACCAATATTTATAAACGCATCTATCGTGGAAAGGTACAGCGCGAATTAAAGGATATCGTGCGGATAGTATCAAGAAAGGAGCGATTAACTTGGAATATGTGTTTGGAACGCACAGCGTGACTGATGAGGAGCTGCTGAAAACCAAAGGCGACCATCACACCAATCTCAGCAATTCATGTGAAGTCGTTCGGGAGTACCCAGATTGTGTTATTACCGACAGTTTCCGTGTCCTTCGGAGAATGAAATCTTCCGAGGACGCAGAGGGGAACTGCTACGACTGGTATATTATTGACCGGCACAACCGTATCATTGACAGGACAAAGCCGATCAAGGAAAATCTGGACGTCCTGATGGCGTCTATGCTGGAGGAGTAAGACTATGAAGATGAATCAAGAGAATGTGGCCCGCCTCTATCAGAACGAGATGATTACGGAGTCCGGTGTCCTAAACGCGGTCACCAAGGGCTGGATCACCATTGAAGAGGCGGTCAGTATCATCGGAACGGGCAACGCTCTGGAAACGGTCCGGTCTGCCAAGATCATGGAAATCTCCAAGGCTTGCAATATGACCATCGTGTCCGGTATCGACGTGGATATCCAGGGGCGCAGCGACCACTTTAACCTTGCTCTGGAGGATCAGAGCAATATCAACAACCTGTTCCGGGTCGTTGAGCTGGGCGGCACCGAGTTTCCCTATCAGGCGGACGACGGTACCTGCCTTGTTTACTCCGCAAAGGAAATCGCGCAAATCTACATTGCGGCTCAGACTCTTATCACGACGCAGACGGCGTATCACAATGCCCTCAAAGCCTATGTGAACGCGCTGGACAGCGCCGATCAGATTGCCGCCGTTCAGTACGGAATGCAGCTTCCGGAACCGTATGCAACCGAGCTGAACAAAAAACTTGCGGTTGCTCAGGAGCAAATGAACGCCATTATGAAGAAATTGGAAGGTGCCGTATGAGTTCTACTGAGCTGATCGCAGAGTTAACGGATATCTGTATCCGTCAGGCAGAAATCATCAAAGCACAAGCCTATATGCTGGAAACGTTTGGCGCTGAGGTTAAGGAGGAAGAAGCTCTGCGCGAGAGAAACAGGCTCAGTAAACTAGCCGGAGAATGGGGCGAGGATATATGACATACCGGAGCAAAGCAGGGAAGTGGGTCCTCTCTATGCTGCTCTGGTTCTGGGTCGGCGGCGTATACTTTTTCTGTGAGGTTATCTGGAAAACGATGCAGGGAAGGCCGGAGTCGATCAGTTGGACAATGTTTGCACTGGCTATTATTTTGGCGATTCCATTGGAGCGTTTCGGCGCAGAGCTTCCATGGGAGATGCCGCTTCAATGGCAAGTGTGTATCTGTACCGCCGCCATTACGATGATGGAGTTTGTGACAGGACTCATTCTGAATGTGTGGCTGGGTCTGGGAGTATGGGATTATTCCAAACTGCCGGGAAATCTGATGGGGCAAATCTGTCCTCAGTTTACCCTCCTGTGGCTTATCCTTTCTCTGGTGGGAATCGTTCTGCTGGACTGGATGCGGTACGCGGTCGAGGGCGGAGAGAGGCCGCACTATTATTTCAGAACAAAACACGGATCTGCTAACTGTTTTCAAGAGCTGCACTGAAAAGTGCAGCTCTTTTGTTATATTGAAAAGAAGGTGAACATATGGGACGAAAAACCAAGCAAAACCGGATCTGTACTCCTGAACTGATCGCGCAGATCAATCCCAAAAACCTCCGGCTGATGAATGATTTCCTGGACTATCTGCGAAGCGTCGGAAAGGCGGAAACCACGGTCAAGGCATATACGAGCGATCTGTATATCTTCTTTGTCTGGGCTCTGCAAAATGCAGACAATAAATATTTTCCGGATATCAGCAAACGCGATATTGTGTCATATCAAAATTGGCTGCTGCGGAACAACGAAAATTCTCCTGCCCGCGTTCGCAGACTGAAAAGCACGCTCTCCTCTCTCAGTAACTACATCGAGGCGATCATGGACGACGAACTGCCAAATTTCCGCTCCATTATCCGCAAGATCGAGAATCCCGTCAATGAGCCGACCAGAGAGAAAACAGTGCTGACCGATGAACAGGCAGACAAGCTGCTGGACTATCTGACGGAGCACGGACAGTATGAAAAAGCCTGTTGCTTTGCTTTGGCACGGTACTCCGGGCGGCGAAAATCCGAGCTGACGCGGTTCAAGGTTTCGTATTTCACCGATGATAACATCATTTACGGTACCTTTTACAAAACGCCTGAGAAAATCAGGACAAAGGGGAAGGGCGTCAACGGGAAAATGCTGACATGTTACGTGTTGGCAAAACCGTTTAAACCGTATCTTGAACAGTGGCTCAGAAAACGTGCGGAGATGGGAATTGACAGCGATTGGCTGTTCCCTGACAAGGACGATCCGTCTCAGCCCGTACCGATTTCCACGCTCAACAGCTGGGCGGAAACATTCTCCAACATCCTAGGTATCCCTGTGTACTGGCACAGTCTGCGGCACTTTTTCACAACTTCGCTGGCAAAGGCCAATCTGCCCGATTCCGTTATCAAGACGATCATCGGATGGGAAAGTCTGGAGATGGTAGGCATCTATAAAGATATCGACGATGAGGAGGAAATCGGAAAGTGGTTCTCTGACGGAGAGATCATCGGACAGAAACCTGCAGAGCTATCAGATTTGTAAAGGAGAACAAGGTTGAAACAATGCAATTTGAGTACTATCCCGAAAAAGGGCGCACAAAATCAAGCCCTCAAGAGATAGGGCTTTTCAAATCAGAGGAGATGCGGTATAATCTACGTGGCGCTGGGCGTCACGAGATAGCCTTGCCTTTGTAAAA
>CANPZU010000004.1 GCA_947588825.1 uncultured Clostridia bacterium | reverse complement strand
GGATTTTCCCTACTCGCTGCGCGACCCGCGTGCTGCGACAGCAGCAAATTTTTCCTCTCGCGGGTCTGCGCATAAAAAAGTGCCGTGGATACGGCACTTTTCTACTTACAGGGGTTGAGAGAATCGAACTCCCTTACAAAACTCGATTTTTCCCGTAAATTCGGCATTTTTCCGATTTTATTTTGATTACCTTTGATTACCAAGTAATCAAAATGTTGCCGCACAGCAGATTTCCTTTACCCTTTCCGGGTTTGTCGTGACATCGAAATGGTAGTATGTGTGCGTCGTGGTGATCTGCTTGTGACCTACCTGCTCCGCCACGATCGCATCATCGACATTCTCCGAAAGCAGCTTGCTTACATACGTTTTCCTGATTTTGTGCGTTGAGCGTTCCTTTATTCCGACTTCCCGGCATGCTTTACGTATCCAATAATCGTATGCGCGTTCGCCAATTCTTTTTCTGTTCTTCACGAACATGTAATCGCCCGGCTCTGCCCGCGCGGATTCTTTCAGCCCGTCAAGAATGTTCCTTGCTTCTGGCGGTATGATGACTTCACGGACTCCGGCTTCGGTTTTTGGATACTCCTTAACTTCGACAACTATGCTTCCTGATTTCTTGTCCCGGTAAGTGATTTCCGTCCTGTGTATCTTCAACACATCTCCCTTGTAGTCTTCCCATTTCAGCGCCGCAAGCTCTCCTACGCGCACGCCGCTCAGGAACTGCAGGTGGAGCGCGACGCACTCCGGCGTCCCCTCCCGCTTAAAATATTCCATGAGCATCCTTGCTTCGTCCAAGTTGAAGACTTCATCGGAATTTTCCTTTATCTTCCGCTTGAAAATGTTTTTCGGGAGCGCAAAATCCATGAAAAACCGCGAGATACTGAAATCCGTGTGGCCTTCGCGCTTCGCGTATTTGAAGACTCCGCTCAATATCAGCCTTAGCATGGCGTAGCTTTTCGCGGACAGCGCGTTCTTCCTTATCGTGCCCTTGATAAAGTGCTCAAGGTCGCTGTCGGTCACGTCGCACAGCCTTATCTTGCAGAACGGTTCGTTTTCCGGGAAGAACCTGTGAAAGTCGTTGTCATAGCGCGTGATGGAATTCTTCCCTATCTCGCAGTACTTTTCCTTTTCGGCTATCCATCGGAAATATTCCTCCCGGAAACATGGTCTCGACTCAAGCTCCTCGTAATATGCGACTATCAGAGATTTTATCGCTTTTTCCGTGTTCCTCTTTTTGAGTGCCCTCTTTTTCTTCTCGTCAGGAAGGTATGTATACCACTTTCCGTCTTTTCCTTCCCATATCTTGTATGGATGTTCTTTAAGTATCTCCTCTCTTTTGTTCATTTCGTACATTTCTCGGATGTATGATAAGTCAACTATACCATTTTCAACGGCATATTTCAACATTTCATCCATAGCAATGCCTTAAGTTTCCTCCTAAAAATCAATCTTAATCCCGCACTCGTCCCACAAAACCTGTTCAAAGTCCTTGACGCTCTCGACATATCCCTCATTGTACGCATCGAGCTGCTTCGTATACTCGCTGACGTAGCGGTTCAGCTCGTCCGACTCAAAGCCAAACTTGTCATGCAGAACCATCATCCCGAGCAACATGTTCGCCTTGTGCGCCGCCCGCATGAACATGTTGTCCCTCTGCTGTTGGTTCGCAAGGTAAATCATCGGGTTAATCCTGCGCTTTGGTATCGTGTTTTTCTTTTTCATGCCAGTCCTCCAATCAATTCTTCCATGCTCATCTGTCCCGGAATGTCGGTTTTTGCAGAAAACGTGACATCCGACAGCATTTCCATTTTTGCGCGCTCGCAGAATGTTTTTGATATCTCAAATCCGTATGCGCTTCTTCCGAGTTCCTTTGCCGCCCTAAGCGTTGTCCCGCTCCCGGCTGTCGGGTCAATCACCACGTCGCCTTCATCCGTAAATATCTCAATCAGTCTCTTCAGAATCTTGACCGGCTTCTGCGCCGGGTGGATTTTCGGAATGTTGTCTCCGTCGCTTTCCCACGCAAACCAGTCAAAAATCATTTTTCCGCCATTCCTGAATTTCGGGAGCTTGTCCCGGTAGAGTAACAGCGCATACTCTGTCGCGCCGCATATCCGCATATTGGCTTTCAGAACCTGCGGGGAATAGTTCTTTATGAATTTCAAAAATATGCTGTGTTTGAATCCGTACTTGCCTGCATATTTCTTCACAAACTCAATCTGTTCCTCGGCGCAGAATACAATCATGCACGGCGCATCGGAGGATTTTCCGCGACCGTTGCTGTTTTTCGGTTCTTTCTTTAACAGTCGGTTGCAGAAATGAAAATACTCCGCTATGTTGAACGAATAATCGGAATAAAATGCCGCTTTTCCGGCAAATTTGCTTTCCCCGTTCTTATTATCCCCGCCGTTGTACCACATCGGGTTTGAGCCATAAAAGTTGTTTCCGACATTGTATGGTATATCTGCTATGACAAGCTGTGCCTTTGGTATGTTATAACGCTTGAAATTCTGGAAGCTGTCGTTGTATAGCTCGCATTTTATTTTTCTGTCCATTTTACGCTACCCTACCTCCACTATCTCTTCAATATCCCCGTATGCATACCGCACTTCTTTCCCCTCGGAATATCGGAATATGCGAAACGTCACGCAGCCTGCCGCGACAAGCCGCCCGCAGATTTCTCTGCCGTCCTTGTGCTTGAAGATGAAATCCATTCCATCGATCACATCGTCACCGCTCGGGTTATGTATGCCGTAGAATATATCCTGCCTGTATTCACTCATCGTTGTGCATTCCCCTCACTTTCTCAATCGCTTCATACGGACTCTTTGCATATACAAGGCTCACAATCTTTCTCTCAATATCCCTGACCGAGTAAAGCCGTTCCTCGTGGTAGAATGCCAAGTATCCGTCCTCATACGTCGCGCCGTGTGCGTTCAGCGGGTTAAACTCCATGAGCGTGTGTGCCATGCGGTCGATTGTCAAGCCGCCCTTGTCGCTAAGTTTCATTCTGATTCCTCTCCTTCCTCTCCAACGCTCCAATCGAGTGCCTGTCCGCAGTCCGGGCAGAATTTACTGCCCCAGTCGTTTATGTTGTACTCGAAATCATGGTCGCATTTCGGGCAATATGCCATGTCATATACAAGCTCTCCGTCACAATATCCGTCGCCCTCGTATCTCGGTTGCATGGGTATCTGCTTGTCTATCGCGTCAACCGCCATCTGCAAAACCTCCTTATAGTCTTTCATGTCGTTCTTGTATTTTCCGTCAATCAGCGCGATTCTGCTTTTCAATTCCTCAATCGCCCTCTTTGCGCCCATCTTCTTCTCCTTTCAGCACTTATGAGAATCCATCTCCCTGCAAAAATCGCATACGGTATTAGCTTTTTCCCATTCTTCCGAATATTCTGGATACCCTTCTTTGCCGTCAAGATATTTGTAGCAAAGAGCATTCATGCAACGTTCGCAAGATTTGGCATATACCCAGATTGCCTGTTCAAGAGTAAAATCACCGCTATTCACCATAGCAACAATGCAATCCGAACCGCTCATGTATGTGGTCGTGCAGTCAAATATTGATTTAAACGTCTTGTCTTTTCCTCTCGAAAACAATTTGTATAAAGTTTCACTTTTCCTGCAAAGAAATTTCACGATCGGATTTTTGGGATGGTAGCAATATTCGTCTAAGCATTCGTGAAGTTGCAAAGGGAAGCAATTCCTATAAAAACATGCTCTCGGGTCGTCTTTCTCGACGATATTTCCGTTTTCGTCTTCAAACCAACATTTCATTTCCAATTTTTTGTAATCAATATTCATTTCTGTTCTTCTCCTTTCAGCAGTTCCCAAAACTTTTCAAGCGCCCGGATTGACACTTTGTTATTCTCTTTCCCCGGTTTCAGCGTGACGGTCAAGTGCGTGTCGATGATGTGCAGAATCTCTTTTGCGAGCGACTTGCGCCCCTGCCGTATGCCGTCGTGGTAGCCTTTCGCCGGTTTAAATTCTCCTATCTGCGTCCGTCCTGCTCCCTGCCCGCCGGAGCTCACGTTGTAAAGCTGATAGCCTTTGTCTGCAAAATTTTTAATCGTTGCGCGCTCGTTTTCGTCCAAATCTTCTTTTCTGCACTCCTGAAACGCAAGTTTCCATCCATAAGGATTATACTCACTGTAGAATCCTCTCTTTTTTAGACTCAGCCCTATATGGTCGTATTCTGCTAAATGAGACGCACATCTTGAAAGAAGGTCAACTGCTTGACCGCAATATGCCATATGTAAACCCGACTCATCGTCTCTGTAGAATGCGTATATCCCGCTCCTGTGCGGTATTCCAGGACAGATTTTGCTTATCTTGCGCTCACGTTCGGCTTTCATGGCGTAAACTTTTTTGTAATTCAATCAATCGCCCCCTCCAAAATCCTGTCAATGCAGGCGTTCCAACCTTTCGCGTATTCCACGCTCGAAAAAATGTCGTGAAACCCCATCTCTTTCGGCAACGGCTTCAGCGGACACCCTTTCGGGAATTTCCCGGAATCTTCCATGTTCCACTTTCCGCACGCCCCAGTGCCGGACAATCTGCACATTCCGCAACAATCCGGCTTATCCATAATCAAAATAACCTTATCCATCTTCTCCCTCCACAAAATCAAATATACTCATCTGCCCATCAATCTGTGGCTCTTCCTGCGCCCCTGCCCCTGCCTTAAAGACAGGGATTTTCGGCGGGTCTCGGTCAAATGCCCGGCACGCGACATAGCTTTTCTTCCAGTCCGTCGCGTTGCTTGCTGTGTTTCCGTAGGAAAGGCACTTGTAGATGCTCCGTTTGCCCCTTGTGACACGGATGCAGTTCCTGCACTCGCCGCAGGTTCGGCGGTAATTTGTGCCGCCGGAATATTGGTACATGGCTGATATCTTTCTCATGGTTCCTCCGTTTTTCAAAAAATTATTCGCTTGATAAGTAACACATGATACTGCAATCCGGGAATATCTCCATTTCCATGTTTCCCCTGTCAGGCTCAAGTTCATCGAGATAAATCCCATTTATGCAACTGCTCGACAAGTCCCTTTCAAGCTTTGCTCTTTTTGCAAATACTTCTGGAAAATCTTTGCGTATTTTGTTCCAATATCCCATCCCTCCCTTGACGCAACCTACGCAATTGTTGTTCGGGTAGCCCATGTCATACATAACTGGCCTTTTGATTCCAAGATTTTCGATCATCGCATGACAGTCTTGCTTTGAAAGAAAGTGTTCAATCAACGGAAATTCATGTGTAAATTGCGGATATTCCTCAACTGTCCTCTCCGCCCTATGCTTCTCTTTCAAGTCAAATCCCCATATATACGTGATATCAAAATCCTGATGCTCATATTCCCACTTTTGCCGAACTCTTTTCTTTAGGTATTTTGTGCAGTACGCGCCTATTTTCGGCCTGTTGATAAAACCGCCCGCTCGACATGCGTTCTCTACGTTTCTGTACTCCGAGGAAAGTATTTTTATTTCTTTCCCGATTGCTTTTTCGCAATCTTTGATAAATCTCATGCTGTCCGGGTGTTGGTCTTCAATGTCTATGTATATCCACTCGTCCACGTTTCCGGCTAACCATCCGGCGATAAAACTTGAAACCCCTGCGCTTATCCAACATACTCTTAGATTTTGTTTCACATCAGCCACAAACACTATCGCTAATGCCGTGGCAATACCCTGAATTGCTCTCATGCGATTTAGGCTGTTTCCGGCCTAAACCTTATAGCCATCTACTTCTGTATTTTACTTGTACACAGCCGTTGAAGTTCCTGCACAAAACCTAGTTTCACTAGGATAGATGCTACTCCTTTCTTTCTTGTTCTATTTTGTTCATATGTTTTTCATATCCTTTCCATCCCCAAATCAAACAGCGTTATTTGTGTCTTGTAATCTTCCAACCTATTCCTCGCCAACTCATAATAATACGGGTCTTTCTCGAATCCGATGTAGTCAAACCCGTTCTTGTGGCAAGCAATCAGGCTCGATGCGCTCCCGGTGTGAGTGTCGAGAATCTTGTCGCCGGGTTTTGCGTACTTTGAGAGAATCCAATCATACAGCGCAACGGGTTTCTGGTTTGGGTGGATTCTGTGCTCGTTCAGTGCCTTGTTCCCTTGCACCGTCTCCCCGTCATAGACGCTTTTTCCTTGCATCATTCCATTCCACATAAATGTGACTTTTCTCACTGCAGAACGAAAACTTGTCCATGCCAGTTCACAGTCTGCAAAGTCCGTGTCTCCGTTGACTTTATCCCAGACAATCCAACAGGAAGAATCGTATGGAATCTTGCTGATAAAATGGTTTGCGCCCCATATAATCTGATTATTCGATACTCTGAAAAGTTCGTCAAAGTATCCCTTATCTGGAGCTTTCAAGTCGTTCCCAGCATATCCCTTATAGTCTCTTGGCTTTGCAAGTTTTCCTCTTGTGTGATTTTTTGAGCCGTCCTCACCTATCCCGTAAGGCGGGTCTACGATCGCAAGGTCAAAATACTTGTCTGGAAAATCCGGCAGGTAATCCATGCAGTCGCCACAGACAAAACTGTTCCACTCAATCATAGGACTCCACCTCGTTTTGAATCTTTATCTCTCCCTTTTTGTACCCATCAATCGTCTTGATAACGTCCATCGTTGAGATTCCCATGTCTTCGGCGATTTCCTTGACTGTCCACTTTGCCCGGCGCAAGGCAATCACTTTCCCGCAATCGATTTCATCTGTCGTTCTCCTGTTGTGGTCTACAATCCGAAACTTCGTTGCCCTCACCGCTTACCACCCCACAATTCCCGTTCAAGTGATTCTGTCCATGTGAACCGATACTCTTTCCTCTGCGAATCGTGCTTAAGATTTCCGGGAAAGTATTTTTTGATGGTTTTTATTATGCGTTTCAGCTTGCGCGTGCGGATGATATATCTAATTCCCATCGGTTACACCTCCCTATACGGTTCCGGCAATGGACGCCACGCAATAACTTTGCAATTCTCACAATCATAATTCCATCTCCCACTGGCGTTATACCACCCAACTTCATATGTGATATCGGCATCCCACCATTTAAGTACAACAAGCACATCTTCGGAATGTCTATCTTCAATAGTTATTTCTGGCATACGTTCCTCGCACGGAATCCAACCGCCGTGATAATACTGGCTCGACCGCTCCATCTGTGCGGCGCTGAGTTTTGTAGAAAGTTCTTCGATGTTGTCTGCGGCGCTTTTGAACCATTGTGCATAATGGCTTGTATCTCCTGTCTCTCGTTCACGTCTTTCAAGATATCTTAAATCTTCTACAAGCTCACTTATCATGCTCATTCTGTCACCTCCACTCTCTCAAACTCAATCACCCACACGTAGGGATTCGCCGCCCATCCGTATTTGTCGCGGTCTTTTGGTGGGATAGTGCTGTCCCATACACGCACCACGTCGTTCCAGTCTGCAAATCCTTCGCTCATGGCGGAATCAGCGGTCATGTCCTTTAGCCTCTCCACCCTCACATCCGTCACCCGAAGGAAGATTCTGGCGGCTTCTTTCGGCATATGGATGGATGGTCGCCATTTTTCATCAAGATTAAGCATCTTTTCGTCTGCCTTGTACCAAAATTCTGCCGGAAATATTCCTCTTGCGGGCAAGCCGTTCCATGTTTCCCGGACATATAGGTAACAGTCCGGCTCGTATGGTGGTTTAACCGGCGTTTCGCCCTGTCCGCAATCATCGGGAGAAATATACCAATTCCCATTGCACATATAAATAATGTCGTTTATTCCTTCTGGCTGCGGCTTTACAACCCGCCGCGTCACCGTTTTTTTACCACCCAGAATCGCCCGAACCATCTCAGTGTTGAAAAGGATGGGCTTTGAAATCTGCAATATCTCTGAGCGTGTCATGGTTGCGTCCCTCCATTCTCTTGATATTCATTCCACCGGCTTATTGCTTTGCCCGGGTTATTGCACATTGAATAATAAAACGCTTCATCGCAGGAATCCGGTCTGTCCGGATTATTGCACCTGACTGCATACACCGGCCCGCCGCTTGTCCAATGCTCCAATACCGGCTTTGTCCCGCAAGTCTTGCACGGCTTTAATCGCTTGTTGTAATACGTAGGCATATCATTTCGTCCCTCCAATCTGCGCCAACAGCTCCACAATGTCGATGGCGCGGCCGGTCTTTTTAAGACTTTCTCTGGATTTATAAAATCTTCCGTTTTTTCCGTCTTCCCACACTATGTACAAATCTTCTCCGTCGTCGTCTGCCCTTGTAACAAGACCTCTTATCCCAGTCTCAACAAACTCGACCACATCTCCAACGCGTATTTCCTGTTTTTTCTCCCACTCCGCAATCTTCGTGGCGGCTTCCTGCGCGGTATGGCTGTCAATTATGTCGTCAAAATCGCTCGTCCCGAATATTTCTTCCAGTTGCGATGTTGAAAAGCCTCCTCTCTTCTCGTAAAATACTATTTTCTTCGCCAGCTCCCACGCTTCCCGCAGGCCGTCCCCGTAGGTCTTGGCGGGGAGCGGATGCACAATTTCTTTTGATGCCAAAAAAGTACGTGTATCTTCTTTAGGTCTCATCTGATAATCGCCGGTGATTTTGTCCCATCCGACAACATTCATTTCTACTAACGCTTTGTCGCCAATCTTAATCTCTTCCATCTCAATCCTCCTTTGGCATCGGGAATGCCCGTTTCCCCATGTACCGTCTCAGCCTGTTTACCGCAACCGTCCAGTCCCGCTTGAAGTGTGGCGGATAATTTGCCGAGCAAATGGTTTTCTCGACCTTGTAGCCGGTTTCCTGTGTCATTTTCCTGTACCGCACAACTGTCTTATAGTTCACACCGTTCAGCCTTGCGATTTCCGCGTTTGACTTCCCATCCTCAATCATTCGGCATATAACTTTTTCCATTCCCGTTCTGCTTGCCGCCATCCTGCTCCCCTCCATTTCTCTCAATCTTGATAACCGCCCACACGGCATTCTTATTCGCTTCCTCAATTTTTTTCACGCATCGTTCCAGAATCATTTCTTCTCCGTCCGTGTAATCTTTCTGAATCAGCTTGATGCATTTCTCGACCGCCGGGACAAGATCCCCGAAGTATCCATGTTGCCGTACGGACTCTTTCGGTGTTCCGTCGCGCGCCTTGCTTTGGAATTTCTGCTTGAGATAGTATCCCCGGCTGTTTTGCTCTATGTAATAGCCATGCGTGAGTGTGATTGTTGTCATGTGGCATCACCGCCTTTCTTGAATCCGCTTATCCATTTTTTAGTCTCATGCGCTATCGCTCAGTAAATTCCATATCCCAATCAATAGCCTGTCCGCAACACTGGCAATAATTGCACTGATAATTTCCGTCTTTGCACTCATCAACATATCCGAGAAAACTCCCGCAAGCAGGGCACTCATAAAAATCTTCTTGCGTGCTGACGTAATTTTCGTTTTCGCCATCCCCATTTATTCCCTGTCTTGTTTCACCTGTCTTGTCCGGCTTTTTCGGTATCTGTTTTTCGATTGCATCTGCAATAGCGCTCATGCGATCCGCTATCAGTTCTGCATTGTTTCCAAGCATATTGCTTACCTCTCTTTCTTTTTAATCTTGTTCCAGACAGTGTATGCGCTACCTATATTTGTTGTCGATATAAGGCTTTTCCCGTTCTCCCAAACATGATAAACAGGTGTATCATAAAAATAATCATGGTTTACAAGGTATTTTGATTTCGTCAAATACAATCCCGTTTCGCCGTCGCCGCTTTCAAGTTCCCATAACTCCGTACCATTATCAGCGCAGCTATTCGCCCATAGTTCAAAGATAGATTGCATTATTCTCACCGCCACCCATCGCGTCACCTTATGCGCTGTTCTTATCACGCATTGATAACCGCTCTCTTATTTCATCCATAAACCCCTCCGGCGCAGGAACACCTTCGGCTCTCTCTTCTGACGGAACCGCTTTCTTCTCTGCCTGCGGTAGCTTGTCCATGACAATCCCGGTCAGCTTCAGCAAATCCGGGCTGAGTTTCCGCAGGTCTGCCGCGCGCTTGACCTCTGCGCGGTACGATCGTAGGAACTGTGACTGAATCACGCTGTTCACCGTCTCTGTGTCCATCTGCCCCCATTCGCGCAGGTTCCCCGGGCTTGCGACCGCCCTCTGGATTATATCCGGCAGTTCTGCGAAGCGTTCGTCCGCGTGGTAGGCAGAATCGCTGATTGCCCGGTAGACCATGTGCCATGCGGAAAGTTCGTTCTGTTCTTCTTCTGCGACCGCGTTTTCCCGAATATCTGCGATCGTAGGCGGAAATTTGTTTGTCGCGACATATTTCCTCAAAGAAATCTGAGCGACCGCATAAGGCAAGTCTTTTAACTCCTCATACCACAAATCCATTGCCTTGTCCGTTGGAATCATATTGTCTCTCGGAAAATATGTCTTTATTGCCGCCGCAAGCTCTCCAAATTCTTTAGGTGTCATTTTCTCCGTCCCCCTCCATTCTCTTTCTCGCCCAGTCACCCATCATCTCGTAACTGCTGTCGAGCATCTGTTTTGTCTGGCTCTGATAGCTTTTTGTTCCGCTCCTGTTGTCATAATTACCGTCAAGCACTTTTGGGAAGTTATTCGGCTTGACAAACCAGTCAAATGTGATAGCCCAACCGTCCCGGTTTTTCCCCTGCAGGAAATCGCTTTCGCGTATCTTTTCGATCGCATAAAGAACTTTTTCCATGCCATACTGTCTGATTCTGGCTTTTAACCTCTCGTTTCTTTCCGAGTTTCCGGCAATACGGGACACAGGTTTTATGCCAACATCTTGTAATTTGTTCCATCTTTCTATGATTTCCCGCGATTGTTTCCGACAAACTATTTCGTTAGAAATAGTTAATATATCTTTTTCTTCTTCTTTTTCTTTATCTATATTCTTATTCTTATTCTGTTGCGTTACAGTAGCGTTACGTAACGTTTCTGTAACGTTACATGTAACGTTACATTCAAGCAATTCTGCCTGTTTTCTCTGTTTTTCCCTATATTCCGACACCCTTTTTCTTGTCTGTTCTCTTACTTTTTCAAGCCCCTCCGTGTTCTGATGCTCCTCCCAACCGGGAATTGAGAGCAAATCTCCGTCTCTTCGTATCATGTCAAATTTCTCAAGTATCTCGAGCGCGACCATAATCACACTCTCGTCAAATCCGAGCTCATCTGCAAGCATCTTCGTTGTGTACGGAATATTTTCAGTTAGAAATATAAATCCGCTTGCGTTGCATCTTCCGGCCATCGTCAGCAACATCACCCATATGAGGACGATATTGTTTCCCTCCGGCAGTTTCCTTATGTGCTTTATCTTCCTGTTGTCAAACATTCCAACCGTAATCTTAATCCATTCAACGTCAGACAAAGCTACCCCTCCAACTTTCTGTCTTCCTTTTCTACCCATTCCTCGCATGAGTAATCATCATCCGTCCAGTCCGCGCAGTGTTCGCTGTCCGAGTTCACGCACACGTATCCGTCGTCTATGTCCTCATGGACGTGGTATTTACAGTTTCCGCAGTTCTTCATGTCGCACCTCCCACAAGATTCTTCACCTGTGTCAGAAATTCAACAATGTCCTGCCCGCCAGCCTTTCCAACCATCACGGACGGCGGCGCGGGCATCTTCTCGTCAATCGGTCGCCATAGATGCAAGCAGTTTTGCATGTTGTTGACGTACTGGCTTTTCGGCGGGTGATACTGCACCACGCATTCATCCTCTCGCCAGAACATATCCTTAATGCGGCACATATCATCCCATGACGGCGTAATGTGGTGCTTGTACGGACAAACGGAAACGTGCTCCCAACCGCCGCCCCACGAGCAGACAACCGAACCGCTCCATTTCTCGAAGTGTACTTCGCCGGAGAATCCGTCCGCTCCGAGCGTGCCAATGAGCAGATGCGGCGTTTTTCTTAATTCTTCAATCGTTTTCATGTTACACCTCCGAATCTTCCGGGAAGCGGAATACTATATTTGCAGGCTCAAAAGATGCGCTCTCGCAGTCTTTTTTAACTGTAATTATTCCGAATCCTTGAGCCAAAGTGCTCTTTAATGCTTCTTCAAAATCCGGCGAAGCGTCTATTTCTTTTGCGATAAAAACTCCCATGTATGCTTTGTGAAGCTCCTCTATTGCTTTCTCCGCCTTCTCCGGCGTGGAATATCTGGCGACAATTTTCCTCCCCATATTTCCAAAATATGCTTGAATCAAACATGAATCAGCTTCCAATGCCACTTGCTCATACGGCAGGTCAACCATAGGCTCAATGCCTTTCTGTGATATAATCCTCATAATACCTCCTATTTGAACGTAGAATTTCCGTGGTTGGACGT
The DNA here is from genome assembly GCA_947588825.1 of uncultured Clostridia bacterium. GTDB lineage: Bacteria > Bacillota > Clostridia > Oscillospirales > CAG-272 > CAKSQF01. Next base: position 76,169 of record CANPZU010000004.1, on the reverse strand, counting down.
TTCGGCTTTCCGTGCGGAATTGGTCGGCTAAACCGAAAGTCCGCTTAAAACGGAAAATACGCGGTCTAATATATGTAATACATAATTTCAAAAATGCAGATAAAAATAAGCGATATGATGGCAGGAAATACACTTCCTTTCCCTTTCTCATATTTGTATAAATTCCACCCGAATGTGAAAGCAGAAATTGAAGAACAAACTGAACAAAGTATTTGCATGCCTACCTCCCGAAAAATTCCTCCATATCGAACCACTTGTCTTTCATCAGATTCCCGATTTTGGTTATCCGACCTCCCCATCCGTTGTCCTCGACGCGGATGTATGAGCCTTTCAGCTTCTCCCATTCGCCCACGCCGACAGTCTCAAGGATTCTGCTGATTGCTTCCAATCCTTTCGGGGAGAATTCTCTGCCTTTGGTCGCGGCATTGTATTGGTCTATTGCGTATCCACCGATTCCGCAGGAACCGCCGTCAAGCTCCACGAAAATCATAAACGTCATAATTCCGTGGTCTTCGCGTCCGAGCATCGTGCTTGTAATACGTGCGTTTTTAATCTCCATAATTACCTCCCGAAAAATTCTTGTCTCATGTCCACCGGCTTCCGCGTGCGCCAGAACAGTTCCTTGTTCACCCGAACCTTGCTCGGAGGCTGATTGCATACAAACGCGCGGCAAATCTGCGGTCTGACTTGGTATATGGTGCACTTGTCCTTTGGTTTCGTTCCGTCGAGGAAAGGACATAGCCAATCCTCGGCAGGCTTTACAAGCGGCGCAACGCGCCTGCACTCCTTGATGCGGTGCTTTGCGATGTACCGCTTGATGTCTTTTATCTCCCGGTCGGACAGCGGAAGGAAATTGCTACAGCACTCGCCGCATCCCGTACACTTTCCGTCTTTCGTAAAGTCGTAGACTCCACGCTCCATGTCGTCGAGAGCCTGTCGTAGTGTTGCGATCATGGCTTTCCTCCTTCAAGCTGTGAACGAAGCATCTTTGCAAACTCTTCGGTTTCCTTGTCGTAAAGAAGATATTCTCTCACGTCATCGAAGTAATGGTTTTCTGTTGCGATATCCCACTCTTCCCACTCTTCAGATTTTTTGTTATATCTCTGCAATAGCTGCAGTTCCCTTGTGTCCGAGCAGTCCGGTTTTATGTGGTTCTCACGCAGAAACCAGTCATAAAACCTAAGAATGTCCATAACCTTCTCGCCCTCTTTAACGCTGTCAACACAGACAAAGAATGGTTTTCTGAACGAATCCGAAGAGTGATATACTCGCAATTCTTTCACTTTTCGTTTCCTCCTTATCACCTCAAAAACAGCAGGTAAAATGCGCTTGCCAGTATAAGAGCAATGTCCGTATACATCAAAATTCCGGTTATGCAGATATACCAAGGACAATAATTTTTGTCGAAACTAAGTTTTATGATTTTTTCGAAGTCGTCTTTTAAATAGAGCCTTATGAGAAAACACCAGATTACCGTCAAAATAATTAGAAATATTGTTATCCTCACCAACATTGTTTTACTTTCCTCACTTCCTTGTAGTTTTGATCGTCGTCAAAGTTCATGTGGTACGATTCCAGAAGAAGTTTGAATTTGTCCTTGTTCTCGGAAAATACTTTCTGGATTTTTACGACAGCCTCTGTCAAATCATCATAAAAACCGTGAAAATCAACATAATCCGGCGTAAACAAATCATGCTTTGAGATTGCAACATAGTTTTCGCCAAATGTGACTTTAAGGTTTCCGGTCAAAACCATGCTCACCGTGCATTCTCTCCCGAGCGCATCCGAGAGAAGCTTTTCGCACTCGCTCTCAAGGTTGATCGCTTCCTGCTTTGTCAAATTAATCCCTCCCTAATTCTTGTTTCTCTGCCCTGTACCTAAATGTCGAAAGCGGCATATTGCACATCTTCGCCGCGTATGTGCCGCTGATTTCTCTGTCTAGCCACTTCTGCCGCATTTCTGCAAAGTTTTCCGGCAATTCCTGCGGTGGTCTGCCAAACTTCACGCCACGTGCCTTTGCCGCCGCGATACCCTCTGCCTGCCGTTGTTTTATGTGTTCGCGCTCCGTCTGCGCCACAAAGGAAAGTATCTGCAACACAAGGTCTGCAATGAATGTTCCCATCAAATCTTTGCCTTTTCTGGTGTCCAAAAGCGGCATATCCAGAACGACAATGTCAGCTCGCTTTTCTTTCGTGATGCACCGCCATTGTTCCTGAATTTCCTCGTAGTTTCTGCCGAGCCGGTCAATGCTCAAAACATACAGAACATCTCCGGCGTGTAGGCGTTTAACCATTTTCTGATACTCTGGGCGGTTGAAATCCTTTCCGGACTGCTTGTCCATGAATATCTTGTCAACGCCCTGTAATTCAAGAGCAATCTGCTGTCTGTCCTCGTTTTGGTCTTTACTGCTGACGCGTATGTATCCGTATGTCATATCCCTAATTCCTCAAATATTCCTCGATGTAGCCGTCAACTGCGGCGATTCTTTTGCCTTGTCACGCCGTGCCTCGCCAAGCCTTGCCCCAACCAACTCCACCGTGCCTTGCCTGCCACATCAAGCCAAAAGCTCCAAATAACTGTGTATCTCCGCATCCTGCGTACTCTTGCAGTAATCGCAAGAGCCGCAGTGCGTTGCTTCTTCCTCACCGTTCTTCATGGCAATGAACAGGGGCATATTTGATTCCACCTCACTAAGTGCAAGGTCAAGGACTTCATTCGGCATCTGGAAAATCCGCAGTCCCGGGACGGTTTCTTTCGTGCACGCCGCCAAGTAAAACGGCAGTCTGCCGTATCCGTTCAGCTCCGCGATTTTCTGGTATATCGCGCCTTGAATGTCGTATCGGTATCGCGGTATCGTCCCGAAACTCTGGCAGGTCTTTAGGTCAGTGATACAGATACCCTCCGAAAATGAATCCAGTTTGCATTTCCACGGAGCGCCGAACAGGTCAGCCGTAAGGATCTTCTGCTTCTCGCCGGACATGAATTTCATGAACAGCTTGTCACTCTTGGCGCGCTCGATCATCACCTCTGCCTGCCGGAACTCGGATTTCAGTTCGCCCTTGCGTTCGCCCCTTGTCACAAGTATTTCCGGGTGCTCCGCTTTGAACCGTTCAAGACTTCCGTCAAAGTAAGCGTCGAAATATCCCCCGACAAGGAACGCCGTGTTCGTGGGTGGTTCATACTCTCCTCGCAGTCTTGCCATCGTAGCGGCAGGACAGCGGCAGAATGACTTATACTGGCTCACGCTGAAGAATGCGGTATCTGCCTCGCGGCTGTAATAGGTTTCCTCTGTGAGAATCATGCCTTTTCTCCATTCAAATCAAGCGTTGCCTGTTCGCCGTCAGCCATCTCAACTGTTTCCTGCGGCTTTTCGGCTTCTTTTTTGACCGCCTCTGCCTTTGCCTCAAACGGGTCAAAAACTTCCGCCTCGACCTCAATGTCGCGCTGTGCTCCCATTTCGATTACTTCATCTCTTGAATACAGCCCCATGATAAGTTCCGGGCAGTTGAAGCGGCCAAAGAATGCCGCCGCACGGTATCTGAGCATCACCTGCGGCATGGTTTTCCACTTGCTCCCGTTCTTTTCGTACCAACCCTCGGCTTTTGCCAGATCCATGTCAATGACCGGGCCATCCACCCTGCGGCCGTTCTTTGTCGTCCAGCACTGGCAGGAAAACGGTTTTCCGTTCTTGTCGGTTTTCTCGTCATACTGCAACTCCATGTCGTACTTCCCAGAACCGTTAATCATGGCGATTATGTACTGTGCCCTCCACGAAGGACGGCCGTAAATCACATCAAGGTTCTGCATGACAATCAAAGGGCTTGTCCCAACGCGCACGGCCATCTCCATCGCGACCAGGGCATTTGACACGTTGCCCTGATATTCCTTCGGAACCATTGTCGAGTTCGCCAGAGCCTTCGCCATTTGGTTCGCCATGATGAAGTTGTCGGACGTGCCGAAAATGCCGAGGCTAAAATCCGTCACCTTGTTTGCTGTTGCCGGTTTCTGCTCCTGCTGTGTTGCCAAATTTGTGTTCTGTTCTGCCATAATCAATCATCCTCTCTTTCTTTTCTGACTGCCTTTCTGATTTCGCCTAATTCCAAAAATCTAAGCACATTCCTCAGCGGCATTGATTTGAACGTTTCAATATGCTTTGTTTGTCCGTACCACATAACCCATTCTTCCTTCAGAAGTTCCTCGACAGAGTTTATCGGTTCGCCCTCTGCAAACTTCCTCTTGGATTTCAGGTATTCCCTGTGGGCGAAATACTTCTCGCAGGTTTCGCACTTCTTGTCACCGCCCCTGTAATGAACGCCTTTGTATTCCTCCGAAAGAATGCAGTACCTACAAGGATTCTGTCTCATCTTTATCACCTAACCCAACCTTAAGGAAATGCTTCTTGAAATAGCTAAGCTGATTCTCCAAATCCAGCATTTCTTCTTTCTTTTTCTGGATTTCATGCTCGAACCTTTCAATGATTCCATCGCGCGTCAGACGTAAATCGTCCTCACTCGTGTAGACAATCTCGTACTTGTCCTCCATGCCCTCGAAGATGTTGATAATCTCGATTCCCGGTCTGCCGCCGTAGTAGGACGGCTCTTTGTACACCGCCACGCTGATTGTCGGCTTTTCCTTGAAGTTGCAGAAATCCACAATCACGCCCGGTCTTACCTTGAAGTCGTCCCCGCTTTTGCACAGGACTTTCACGTTGTCGCCGACCCTGAACGTGTCAATCCTCTTTGCCGTCCTCATGTCAACCTCGATTTTTACGCCGTCAATCTCGATAATTCTTTTTTCTTCCATCTCTTAGTCCTCCATTTCATTTTGATAAATCCAGTCTCCAGAATAAAACCACTCAACCACCCGTGCCGCAAATTCCGTGAAGTCCGCGCTGTCTGCGGCGATGCTCATAAACTCTGCCTGTTCTTCCACTGTGCCGCTCTCCACGCGCTCGCAGGCGTATGGGAAAGCGTCTGCGTCGTGAACGCTCTTGCCTTGTTCTGTTAAGATGCCGACATACAATCAACCACCACCTTTCCTTTGCCGATCTAGTCCGTGAAAATCGACGCCTCTCCAAAGCTTCACTGATCTTTGCTAAACGATTCCGTTTCTGCTCTATTCCTTTCCTGCTCTTCTCGGTCTGCGCATATCAAGTCTTCTCCAATTCAGAACATATCGCCGCCCATCCGCTTCTCTGCCCCGAGCGTAGCTATGCCGTTTCCTCTCTATGTGTTTTCATGCCACGCCACGTCGTGTCCTTTCTATGCCATTCCTCTTCGGCTCGCTTCCCCTCAAAGCCTTTCCGAATCCTGTCGAATCCTTGCGTCGCCTTGCCGCCACGTTTCTCATCCACTCGATTCAAGTCCCCTCCGTTTCCACTCCTCACGTCTCCGAGCTACGCTTCGCCTTGTCCGATCATATCGAATCTTTTCTGCTCAAATCCTTATCTACTCCGCTCACCTCCGTGCTTGTCCTTTTCGTTTCTTTGCGTTTCGTGTCTTATCTCCTCTGTTCCTAGCCAATGCGCATCCATTCCAGTCCACGCGCCGCGCGTCCTCGCTTTTCCAAATCATCGCCGATCTCATCCGTGCTTTTCTCCTCCGACTCGGAGCCTGCCAGTTCATCACCATGCGCCGCCTCTGCAAATCCAATCGGGACTACGCCTATCCAATGCCTTTCTCATCAAGTCCGTACCGTTCCATTTCAAACTATTTATCAGAAATGTCAGTCCATTCAAAGCGCCCACAGCCGGAGTTGTGCCACTGCCCGATGCCGTTCAGAGCACCGTAGTCAAGCCACTTAATGACATGCTCCATCAACTCGCCGACCATTACCATGACCGTGAATTCGATGTATGTACCGGGCGGGCATGATTCGCTGTTTGCAAGGGCAACGCGTTCACCCTGCGCCGTATTCGCCCGGAGCGGTCTCTGGCAGTTTCCGATTTCCTCTCCATCCGGCAGATGGAGTTCAATCATGCGCTCTTTGATGAAAATAAGATTGTCGATTTTCGACTTGTATGCCGTCAATTTTTCCTTTCCTCCGACATAATTGAACGCTTTTGCGCAATTTTTGAAAAAACCTTTGAGTTGGTAGTCGAACAGAATCGGCTTTCCGTCGGGGTTGCGGCTGAATACCGTCATGCCCTTTTCGATTGCCGCATCCACGCCGATAGCCTCAATCTCTTCCTCCCGGCTCGGCGCGTCCGGCGCTTTGCTTGCGATAAACTCTGCGTGAATCTCTTTGTCGTTGCTTGCCGTGCCAAGAATCTGTTCAGTGAAAGTCAAGCGCACTTTCATCTCTTTTGCCATTTTGGTTTCCATTTTTCGTTTCCTCCCTTTTTTGATTTAGTTTTCTTTATTTTCCCATAAATCTAGGCATTCAAGCGCGTATTTCATGCCCTCTGCCCGGATTTTCATGGTCTCGTTGCCGTTGCGGAGTTTCCGCTTTGTTTCCTCCTTTACCTCGCGCACCCTGTCTTTGTCCACGAGGGCGAGTTCCATTGCTTCAATCATTTTTATCCTCCGTTTCTTTCAAGGTATCATCAAAGACGATCTCGTAAACAGAATCGAGAAGCCTGCAAACGTCTTCGACGGAATATTCCATCGATGGCTCTGCATCTCTGATTGCGCGAAATACGCCAATCATATTGCAGACAACATCAATGCATTTTCTTGTTCCAGTCTTTGAGCACTCCTCTTCAATCCTATCAATCACATTATCCATCATAAAATAACCATCTTTGCCCTTGCGATGTTCTTTCTCCATGCTCCAATCCCCCTCATAAGCTTGCAGCCACGCACATCCTGCTAATGCAGTCTAACGGAAAGGCTATTTAGCATCTCCCATGCATGTCTTGCACACTTTGAGATTTCTGCGCCGTCCTTCGAGTACATGATCGTCTCAAGTTCATTTGCGACAGTATTTACATCTGCCTCAATCTCATCGAGAATGTCGTTTACGTGCTTTTCTAATTCCTCGCGGTATTTCTTCATCGTTTTATACCCCCATTGATAATTGTTCATAATTCCGGCTATCGACCGGGTTTTCGCACATGATATACTTAAGCGCTACCCGCCATCCTCTGTTACCGTCACCGGCTGCCCCAGTGTTCGCGTTCGTCATCGTGTACAGCCACCATCTTTCTTCCGGCTGTAGACCGAGCCAATTCCGCAAAGCTGTAGGGATGCAGGATTCTGCGCATCCTTCCAGAGACCACAGCAGGCAAATCAGCTCTTTGCCGAGTCGCTTTTCTACCGGGACTCCACCGGACGAAAATTTGCCGACCGGAAGCCTGTCCTGCTTCAGCCGGATATTGAATTCCCTCGTCACGGTCTCGGCAATCTTCGACCATTTCCGGCGCTCGAACTCGACCTTCAGCAAATCTTCCTCGTGGATTTTCTGCTCGCCGTCCGCATCCCACCGAAAACGCTCATAAACGCAAACCTTTGTGTCTGCCCTCTTACTGTCTGGAATCGAGACCAAAAAATGGTTTTTATTCAGCTCCGGGTTGAAGCCGAAACCGTAGTATCCGCTCCTTCTTGCCATCTTTACGCCGCCCTTCCGCGTTCCCATTCCTCCCTCACAAGCGTGACGATCGTCGCCGCGAGATTCCTCTTCTTTCGTCTCTCGACGAATTCTATCGCCGCAAACGTCCCGATTGTTGCGACGCAGTATGCTCCGATTCCGACCGCAAGCGCATCGTGCAGTGCGACCTGCGTAGCCGCCCATAATATAAGCACCGTCGTCATCATCGCGAATGCCCCGGTCATGATTGCCGCATAGGTTTTCAGTTTCATAACAAATCACCTCTTTTTCAGTCCAAAGAAATATGCTCCCCGCACAAATCAAACAACGCTTTTTCTGCCTCTTCTTTATAATCTTTTTGCAGATCTTTTCTTTCTGACGCAAAGTTGGAAAGCTTTTGGAATCTCTTTATTTTTCTTATAGCATCGTTGCAGTTATCCCTTGTGAGCCTATGACATTCGATGCAGTAAAGCCCTGTTTCCGGCGTTGCGACAATAGGGACGTTCTGCGAACCGCAATAACTGCATGTTCCTATGCTTACATCGCTCATAACGTGTCACCTCCCAAAAGAACGCCTTTCAGAAACTCCCGGACTTCCTCGCGGATAATCCGGCGCAGTGTAATCTCATCTTGGCTCAGACCGTCCACGTTCCTCTCCCGGACTTTTGCATCGTCCTCATTCTTGAGCCTTGTGTAAAGAAGCTTCAACGCGTCCGCGCTCCTCGTTTCCTTGCCGCCGATATAGCGCAGAACATCTTCCGTCTCTCCGACGTGGTTCCTTGTTGTCATGAGCGCGTGGCGAATTGCGCGCTCGACGCTTCCTGCGGTTGCATTGTTCATGTTCGCAACCTTTTCGTACAGGGCAATCGTTTTGATGTTCTTCCATTCCGGATCATCAAGAAGCTTGATTGCGTCCGTGATATAGCGGAATCCATGTATCCCGGCAGGAACGCCGATTCTAAGTAGCGTTTCCTCAATCTTCTTCTGCGAAATCATCGGAAATCACCTCCAGACTGCTCACAGACACCTCATAGGCCGTCCGCTGTTCGTATTCTTCTTCGGATATTCGCTTGTGGTATTCACGGCTCTGGATGCGCCCCTTAACCCGCAGATGCGTTCCTTTTTCGAGGCTTGCCGAGAACATCGCGTTCCTCCCCCAACAGATGCACGGTATGTAGTCTGATTTCCAGTACGGACGGTTGACCGCGAGCATCAGATCGGAAACCTCCCGTCCGAGCGGCGTTTCGCGGTATCGGACGTCTTGGCAGATATATCCGTCGAGATATATTTCGTTATCATCAGATTCCCCCGCGCCGCACTCTGCAAAATATTTCGCAAAAACGTGCAGGTGCAGATGATTCCTGTCGTGTTCCAAACTGTTGTGGGAGCGCATGTCGCCCTCAATGAGCACTGTCTGCCCGCCCCAGTCCTCCGTCACGTCCACAAGACGCTCCGAGACCATGACCGGGATGCTGTCAACCCGTCCGCTGAGCCGTTTGCTGTCGATCGACGCGACATAAAACTTCTCGCCGTGCGTTTCGTGGTTTAATGTGAATTCGCCGCGGATTGTGCCGCAGACAATCACATGGTTGTTCCTGTTTTTTCTGTACTCCACTTTTTTGTCCCCCTGAATTGCGTTTATTTCTTCTTTTTCTTCTTCCTGACTGCCACACCCTTGACTTTAGCTCTGTTCTTCTGTCTCCTTATTCTCTGCCCCATTTATTACATTACCCCCTACATCGGAGTTGTAATAGTTGAAGCCCTCCCCGTCCTGACTTACGAAATCATACTCAGACAGGTAATCGACAAAGTGTTTGCTCTCAAGGCAGTTTGCGATGATCAGCCCGGCAACCGCCACGGTCGCAAGCGCTGTCACGCAGATAAGCCCAGTGCGCATCGCTTTTGTCGTTTTCTCCTGCAATCCGATGATGCTCGAAGCCAGAGACTCTTCAAAAAAATTCCAACTCATCTCTTTTTTGCCGTTTTCAGTTCCGTTTGTTTCCATAAAAATATCCTCCTTAAATTTGGTTATTCTTGCCAAAATCAAGAGGATTTGATATAATTCCCTTGATAGTTGGTAAGACTGGTTTACTTACTATCCGTCCCGGTTGGTGGTGGTGCACCGCCGGGACACCTTCATTCTTTTACTAACATGAACAGGTGTCTCCCGAATTGGACAGTCACGTGAAGCAACTGCCATCCGTTCCTTATGTATTTGTTCACTTCCGAGATGGAAGTGGTTTCTTTTATCAGCAAGCGATCTAATGACTCCTCCTTCGATTTTTCAGTCATTGCTCACCTCGGCTTTCTCGCGGCGCTTGACGAATTCTTTCAGGCTCTTCATGTCGCCCAGAATGGCAAGCGAAATCAGCTCGCTGTCGCTCCGTGACCTGCGTTGTTTCCCGCCGTTTAACTCGTCGTACCGCTCCCACAGTTTCCTGTACTCGCTTAGTTCATTCACCACGTAATTGTCCAGTAGTATTCTCTTTGCCATCTTTTGTTCCTCCGCTTACGCTACATACTTGACCGCATATCTTCTGACGATATCGTCAAAAATCTGTTTCAGCCGCTTATCGTCTCCGATAACCGCGATCTTCGTGGTTTCCTTGTCGATGTCCGTTTTCCTGCTTCCGTTTCCAATCATTCGGTCGCGCTTGTTTCTCTGCCGCGTCGAAAGGTCGCATCCGGCTTTCATCTCAAGCTCGCGGTACATATCTGTAAACAGGCTCTGAAATGGAATCTTTGCCTTTATCGCAATCTCCCGGACTTTCGCGTTGACATCCTCGCGCCAGTTCTCAAACGGCGTGACAATCTCTTCCTTAATCTGTTCCGTGGTATGGACTGCCTTTTCTGCCGTTTCCTGTGCAAGTGCAATCTGTCGGTCGCGTTCCTTGTCGGCAAGCTCTTTCTGAACCATCTGGTTCAAAAGTCCTTGAAGCATTTGAAGCTCCGGCGAAAGCTGTGTGTTAATAATTTCTTTCGTATTAAAATAGGAAGAAACCAAATCACGCTGTACCTGCCACGCCAAATCATCTGTAAAGGACTTCACCAACATGAGATAGCCGGATTCTGTAATGAATGCCGTTCCGCGAGGATTCACGCTGTCAATTCCAGATGTCCGTTTTTCGGACATCTCCGTATTTTCAAGCATTTCCGGCGTTACAACGAAGTAGTCCGTTCCTTCAATGAAGCGCTCACGGTTGTCTGCGAATCGCTTCCTCGCCGTTCCTTCCGGTCGTTCATGCACGGTGTCAATGTCTTTGAACGTGACAACCCTTTGCCCCTTGTACATCTTCACTGAAATGTCGTGCTTGCCGATTTTGATTAACTCGTTCACTTTATCCCTCCTTCCAATCATTAAATTTGTTATTCGTCACTTACTTATAAGCTCCATGGTTCTCTTGACGGCTTCGATTGCCCTATCTGTGCCGCCGTTTCCTACGACATTTATCGCAAAACTTCCGTTATCGTCGCATATTGCAGATATAGTGTAGAGAAAATTCCCGTTGCAATCTTTTGCGGTTTCGTTGCATATGGTATCGAAAATCTTAACGCCCTTCACTGCGCCCCTCCTTTCAACAAAAAATCCAACTACCGTTTTCTTGTTTCCATTACCCACCCCTTGCATGAAAACTAAGAAAGATACGTTTCCTGTTTTTCCGTTTCCGACATATGCAAAAAGTTTCCAAGCTCGTCCAACTCGTCGATATAGAATTTCGATCGACCGTTCATCTTCGAGTTAAACGTGGCGACGCTCTTGTCAATCGCGGCGGCGCACTGCACATACGTCTTTCCTCTCTCTCGTATAATTCCTTTTAATTTCGGAAGATTCACCCTTATTCCTCCTTTCCAAAAACTTTCTTGCTATGAAAGATTATATCACATTATGAAAGTTTGTCAATCGTGTTATGAAAGTTTTTTTCATAAAAAGATTGATTTTTTATCATACTGTGATAGAATAATACAAAAGAAAGGGGGCTTTGCAATGTCAGAGCAGTTTTGCACGAGAGTTGGAAACAATATAAAAAAGTACAGAAAAGAAGCTGATTTAACATTAAAACAGTTAGGGGAAAGGGTTTCCCTTTCGGAAGCAACGATTCAAAAATATGAAAATGGAAACATAAAGACAATAGACACAGAATTACTAAAGAAAATTTCAGATGCGCTTGGCGTTGAGCCAAATGATTTAACAGAATGGGGGAGCAAAGAAGAATATCGGGCATACAGAGAAGCGAAAGACGGTGAGGACGAAGCAAATATAATAAAAATGTACAGCCAACTCACGCGGAAGCATAAGAAGGCTGTACGAAATCTTTTGAAAAACCTTTTAGAATGTCAGTGAAAATACAAAGCGAGAAGATAATGATAAATTCTTATCTTCTCTTTTTTCGGGAGCATACTCAGAATTTCCATTATTTTTTCCGTCAAATTATCCTCTCTTTTGTACTCCACGCTTTACCCTCCCCTCACGTAGATTCCGCGTCCTTGTGGGCGTGTTGTAACATTATTGTAATATAATTAATCAATTTTGCAATTAAATCTTTTCGACTTTTTTTGACAGAATTGAGTAGATAACGTAGATGGTTGGTGCATATTATTGAATATATCCCTCAATTGTTTTTGCCCTTAAATCAAAAAAGGGGCGGTATGAAACCGCCCCATAAAATTACACCGTCTTGATGATCGCGTCGAATCCGGCTTTCTTGAGCTTTTCCACGAGCGCGTCGGCGTTCTTCTTCTCTTCAAACACGCCGCACTGCACCTTGTACCGACTGTCCTCAATTTTCACGATCGCGTCAAACCCGGCTTTCTTGACCGCATTCACCTGTTTGTCGGCGTTTGCGGAAAAACTATAGCTCCCCACCTGCACGACATAGGCGTTCTTTGTGGCGGTTGTCTTGCCTTTCTCGCGGATGATATATGCAACCTTGTACGACCCGTACACCGTCTTTCCGTGCCACGACTTATATACCGCACCCTCGCCAGAACCTTCCGCATACGCGTGCCCGGCATCATACCACTTGTTACCGCCCGCATAGATGTTGGTATGTTGCAGGCTTGCGTATGTCACAATATCGCCTGCCTTGAGCGTCCCGTCTTTGATGAGCTGACTGACGGTCTTGTTCCCGATGTGGATAACGTCGCAGTTCTTTTTGACAGCCTTTTTGGTTGCCGCGTTCCACGAGATTGTTCCGTCGGATTTGCCGTAGAAGATGCCGGTATCCTGCGGAATCAATCCGGCTTCCTTGAGTGCCCACCGAGCCAAGAGTGCACAGTTGCAGGCGCGCTTTCCTTTCTTGAGCGCCTTGCCCCACTGCTCTTCAAGGTATTTACTTGGATTGTGGTATGTCCACGGCTTTCCGGCGGCAATATCTGTCTTGAGTTGTTTCTGGAATTTCTTGCATTGTGCAATGACTTTATTCGCCGTAGCTTCCTCTTTGGCAATCTCGTAGACCACATTGCCGGACTCGTCGAACACCTTGTATTCCGGGTTCTCGTCCACTTTCTCCTTTGCCTTTTCGAGGTTGTGGTAAGCGCCTATCTGCCCGTCCATGGTCGTGCCCCACGACTTGCGGACACGATACCACGGCTCGTCTGTCTCCGGCAGAACATCGCCGCCTGTGTCGGGAACCTCGATTCCCTTGTCGTATTCGTACAGTTTCCACCGCTCGACGAGGTTGACAAGCTTCGACACGTAGTTCACATCTGTCGCATAACCGCCGTTCTTGATAATCTGTATCGCTTTTTTGTAGTCCGTCTGCTTATTGATGTCCGGGTAACGCTTCTTCGAGCCGTTCATTGCCCCGATAAAATACGCCGCCCGGTCGGCAATTGAATCCTCACAGCACGGATACTTGCGAAAATCTGCCGTGATGGTGTATTCCTGTCCGCTTGCGGTCTGCTCTTTTGTCTTTTTGGTGTACTTGCTCACGCCATCCCACACAGAACCGCTCCACGTATTGCCGGACAGCGAACATTTCATTCCGTGCAGATTGTTGGCAAACTCTGCTAAATCGGTCGTGCCGTAGCCGCTCTCAAGGCAGAACTGCGCCAAACCTACGGACGCGAGCATCCCGGTTTTCTTCATGTTCTCTTGGTACAGCGGAGCAACTTTCTTTATGCGGTCAGCCTCGGACAGCCCGCGTAGGTCGGACGCTTGGAAGCCGTGCACCTCGACCGTGTAAACCTGTTTGCCGTCCTCATCATAGACCGAATATCCCGGCAGGCAAGCCTTTTTCGCGTTCTCAAGCACGGTGTACGCGCCAATCTGCGACTGCACGTCAGTCCAAGATTTGCGAACACGGTACAGTTTTTCTGTCTCCGGCTGTGCAACGATTTCGCCGTTCATAGCCGCAACCACGTCCGCGCGGAACTTGTCCATTGTCAGTCCGAACCTGTCCCAAACGTGCGTCGGGTCAACGTGCGCGGTAGACAATCCGGCGCGTCTGCCCTCGTCGTGGGAAGAAATCAGATACAGACCGGAGTCAAGCTTGTCCGTTGGATTCCACCCGTACCGCTTGCAGATGTCCGCACACAGCTCGACCGCATTGTTGTAGCCTCGCAGAATATCGGCTTTGAATTTTTCTGCATTCAAAACGGTGTAGTTTGCGCCGGAAGTGTACTTGATGTAGTCAGACTCGCAAATCTCTATGGTGATAAGGCTGCGGTTTCCAAATCCCCCATCAGCCCATGTGTACACGTCCTCCGGCAACAGCTGAAGGTCTTTTCCGTTGGTGTCAGCGTCGCATATGTACGTCACGCACGCGCTCACCGCCGACTGATTCCAGTAATCCGCTACGCTCTGCGCCGTTCCCTGTCCTGTCCCGATGGTGTGCAACTGTATGCCGATAGGCGTGCGCTTCTTGTTCTGCTGATAACAGCGGTTTTTTGTGAGATAGTTTTTGATAATGTTCATGCAATCTGCCTCCTACTCTGCAAGTTCCGGGTATCCGCGCTCAATCAAAATCTGGCGCACCTGTTCACGGATGGTTTGTTTCACGTCTTCGATTGTGCGTAATCCTTTCATAATCAAATCTGCGTATACTTTCGCCATATCATCGCCCCCTACATCGTTTCATAGATTTCAGCTATTGCCACCTGCGCGTCCGTGACCTGCCGCGATAAGTCCTCATAATGCAGTTCGTCCGCAGTCCGCTCACGCAGACCGAACGTCACTTCAAGCCACCCTTCATCCGTCTCCCGAATCTGAAACTTTGGATTCGTCGTGACCATGTTCTCGTAGATTCCCGTCACTTTATCGTCAATCGTAAATTTCACCTCGGACAGGTTTTCGGTTGTGAGCTGCTTCGACAGTGTGTCGAGGTATTCATAGCCGTAAATGTTGGTGGTGATGGAAGAAATGCTTGCTCCTTCGTGGATTTCAATTTCTGTTCCATCTTTTAAAACAATTTTGTCCATAAAATCATCCTTTCTTTTTTTGGGTTTTTGTTAACTAAACGCGAGTCTACAAAAGCTGTTTTTTGGTTCCTACGGCACATATAATGGGCAAATAAGCATTTCAGATCTTGATGCATGGGCTAATACCATTCCTACAGATACTGTTGTAACAGCGCATAATAATTTGCCGTTGTCAACCGACCCAAACAACGCTAACAGTCAAATAATTATTGCATGGATAAATAGCAATAGAAAATTTGCATTTGCTCTTGTCGTGTCTTTTGCTGGTTTGGATTATTACAATCGTATCAACCAAGATAAATTCACTAAGAAAGTAATATCCTAATCGTCAAAATAACTTGATCCACTCTGTTGTCCAAGCGCCTTTGAATATGCGTCTATAGTACATTATCTTGTTGCTATTATATCCGAGAGCCAGAACCATCCGGCGAACGTTCATGCCAAAAACAATGAGAGCATATTCTGCTTGAGTAGGCGCGTCCGACGGCATTCTGTCTACGACTATCATTGCGCTTCCCGGAAGTAATGCATTGCAAGCCCAATCAAGAACGGTTCCTGTAATTTGTAACTGATTAGTGCTCACATATATGCTCGCGTTTAGTTCATCAATCTCCCCCTGCAATTTCTTCCCCATCGGAGCGGCGAGAGCATACGCCGCATTGTCCGTCGTGAGGTTGTTGGCGATGTTGACCGGGCCTGCTGGCCCCTGTGGCCCTGTACTTCCTGTAGCTCCAGTTGGCCCCCTGTCTCCGGTATTCCCTTTATCTCCCTTTGGCCCAGTTGGCCCAGTTGGGCCAGTCGCTCCGGTTGATCCTGTTGCACCCGCGGCACCTGCAGGACCTTGTGGGCCAACATTACCTTGCTTGCCTTGTGGTCCCGTTGGGCCTACTGGTCCCGTCGCTCCGTTACTACCATTCGTTCCATTCTTTCCATCTGCGCCTTTAGCGCCGGTGGGTCCAGTCGGCCCTGCAAGTCCTTGAAGCCCTCTGTCACCCTGATTTCCCTTGTCTCCTTTGTCTCCTTTCGGGCCAGTTGGTCCGGTAGCGCCAGTTGCACCTTGAGCCCCAACGCCGCCTGTTTTTCCGGTTGGTCCCGTAGGGCCTAAAGCCCCTTGAATCCCCTGATTGCCTTGAGGGCCTTGCGCCCCTGTCTGTCCCGTGGGGCCGGTAGGGCCAATCGCGCCGACAGCTCCTGCGGCTCCCGGCGTTCCGGGAAGCCCTTGCAATCCCTGTAATCCCTGTGGGCCAGTAGGCCCGATAGCCCCCGTCGGTCCTGTCGCTCCCGGACTTCCATCTTTGCCCGGTTCACCTTTGTCGCCTTTCGGCCCCGGCGTAAGGGAGATATTATTTATCTTGTCAATAATCTTTGAAAACAGTGTGTAATACCTGCTCAAGTGACCGCCCCCTCAATCTCATTAAGTCGGTTTTTCAGCCAATCATAATCATCAAAAAAGGCACAAGCCTGCGCTTCTGCCTTGTCTTTTTCACTCTGTAAATATTTTTCTTCCGCTTCCTCGAACAGCTTCTTTGCTTCATCGTATTTTCCGAGCCAGCAATATGCGTCCGCTTTTATCTGCAAAGGTCGCCACGTCCAGTCGTAGTCTAATTCCATCCAGTTGTGGTGGTGTATGTTGTTCTGCTCCATGTCAATCAGGATGCCGAGCGCTTCCTTTGCTTTCCCGTGGTAGACAAGGAACTGTGCGTAGTTGATATAGGAATTCCTGACCGTCTTATCTTTTTCGATTGCGATGCGGTAGAACCTGTCCGCTTCACTCTCTAATCCATATTTGTTGTAAATATCCGCTATCCTTGCGGCAAACAGGAATTTCAGTCCATCATCTCCCCTAAGATACGCAACATTCGCAGTTGCAAATGCTTTTTCCATCATGCCGTGCGCAAGGTACTCGTTCATAAGGTAAACATAGGTGTTCATGTCGTCCGGCATGTCCTTTATCCGCTCTTCGAGAAGTCCGAGATATTGTCCACGTGATTTTGTGTTGTCCGGGTAGTGGTGCAGATAGACAGTGTTCTCGTCCATGTAGTACTGCCCGCTGTACTGATATTTCTCCGGCTCGACGTTCTCATGCCATTCATGGACAGCGCCCTTCCATCGGAAACCATTCTGCTGATGCACCTTGTTGTACCAAAATACGCGCCCATTGTTCCCGTTCTCGTCGTGGTTCCATGCGTACATGTAGTTTATTTCCAAAAAGTCCGGGTGCTCCGACACTAGCTTACGTAAATCTCCCCAGAATTCCGGGATTAAGATTTCGTCCAAATCGACCGAGACAAGTGCATCAAACGAATCCGGCGGTATCATGTCAAGGTTGTCGTTCCGCGCCACGTCGAAGCGGAAATGACGGTACAGTTTCCGGCGAACCTTAAGCCACCCGTGCGGGATGCCAAGTTCCCGGACGGTTTCCTTGAACATCCGCACCGTCCCATCCGTCGAGCCTGTGTCGAGCACATATGCCGCATCCGCGCCGTTGCCGTTGCTCCACATGGATTCAATCCATCGCTTCACGAATTTTGACTCATTCTTGCAAATGGTGTACACACCAATCCTTTTCCTGCCTGCCATAATTTCCTCCCCATATTATTGCAAACGTTTCAGCAAATCTGCATATTCTTCATCTGTCAAAAGCCCGAGCTGTTCCCTGAGCGTGGACACGGCGATTTTCTGCGTTTTCGTCGCGTTCTCAATCACAAGAATATCGCTGTCCGCAACAGTCGTCGCCGCAGGCAGTTTGTTGATCGGTGTCCCGTTTATCACGTCAGCCATGCCCCGTCACTCCCCTCTCGGTATTTTCTCAATCGCTTGCCCGTCGGCAGTCGTCAGCAGTTCGTTACTCCGTGTCAGCAGTCCGTAAACTATATCCCGGATGCCAACGGACAAAATAAAAGACCCCTTCGCCACGACCGGGTTCGGGGTCAGCTTTGCGTCTGTTATCACGATGTTTGCCACGTCATATCACCTGCACTTCCACGGTATCAATCAGCGTCTCGTCGGCAATGTGGTAGGTGACTTTCAGCGTGTATGTTCCCTTTTGCCGCGGGGTCACGGCAATGTCGATGATGTGCTCCACAATGCTCGCAAGCCCTGACGCTTCCGGGATATCCGCGCCCTTTGGTGTAAACTCAAACTCGGCGCGGACAATTTCAAACTCATCTCCCCTGCAGTTGTGAATCATCAGCTTGATATGCCTGCTCTCCCCATAATCCATAATCACTGTCATTATCCGCACCCTCCGCATCCTGCCGACATGAGTTCGGCGTAATAGTTGCTGACCTTCAGCTTCGCGCAGTAGTCCGCGCACAGCAGTTCCGTTTTCCACGGGAACGGCTCAAGATGTACGCACATCTGGTTGAGATTGATTGTCAGCAGGTACTTTGTCGCGTAGCCCTTGTTCCCGGCATCGTCAGTTGCCACAAGCCACACGGCGTATGTCCCGCTCGGGATTTTGGGGACGGTGGTTTCCCACCTGTCCCCCTCTTTCCGTTCAAACACGATTGGACTGCCGTTCAGCGTCCCTTCTAATTTGACAACCATGCGCCATCACCCCATCACTCGTCCGTAACCTCTGCGGAGATAACGTAGGTCTGCCCTGCGTCCACCGGGTTCGGGACGATCGTCACGCTCACGATAACAGGAGGTGCAGTATCGAGTTCGACGCGCCTTGTCACCTCGGTGCTCTTGCCTGCCTTGTCGGTCGCCTTGACCACAATCTCGTTGCCGCCCTCGGAGAGTTCCACGTCCACGGTGAAACTTCCGTCCTCCTGCACCTGCGCGGTCACCGGGTCGCCGCCGTTCACCGTCACCTCTACGGTCACGGGGCTGCTCCCCTCGTCGTTTGTGTTGCCGGAGACGCTCAGCGTCTGCTCGTTCGTCACAAGGTTGTCTGCCGGGCTGTCGACAGAAAGAACCGGCGGTACGGTGTCAATCTTGAACGTGACGGATTCCTGCGTCGCCGCGTTGCCGTCGTTGTCGGATGCATCCACGGAAACGGTGTGCTCGCCGTCGTCAAGCGCTTCGGTCGGCGTGTAACTGCACTCGAAGCCGCCTTCGGTTGGCGTGATGGTGATGCCCTCTTCCTCGGTGACTACGGTCAGCGTGTCGATCGTCAGCTTGATGCTGTCACGCTTCACGCCCGAATCATCGTCCTTCACCGTCCACCTGATTTCCGGCGTGCTGTTCGACAACAGCGCTTCGTTGGTCGGCGAAGTAATCTCGATGGTCGGCGCGTTCTTCTCAACCACCTGCAAGCGCAGGTTTTCGCCCAACTCCGGGTCGGTCGCGCCTTTCTCCGTCGTGTTGCCTGCATCGTCCGTTGCTTTCACCGTGACGGGGTAGTAATGCCCCTCCAATGGGAAACTCGACTTTGCAGGCGCGTTGATAGTTGCTTCGTACTTTCCTGACACGTCACTGTACGTCAGCGTGTACGATTGACCGTTGATTTCGGCTGTTACTGTTTTTACGCTCATGTTTTGGCTCCTTTCATTTTACAGATGGATTTTATATTTATAAATGCCTGCCTCGCCGTCTGCGTCATCTTCCGCTTTTCGCAGGCAGAGCAGGTTCTTGGTGCGCCAGTACCCGGAAACGGTGTAGTTATTGCTGACTCCGATATCCTTGTAACGTTCCCAGTTTTGCAGATTCTTGGAGCGCATCAGATACCCGTTGTCCAATTCTTCCGCATAGTACCAATCGTTCACATAGATCGCAGGCATTCTCGAGTATGTTATCTCGTCAAAGTTGCGGTTGATTGCCTTTCCGCTCTCATAAAAAAGATAATCACCGATCACTGTTTCCCTTCCGCTCACGGTCAGTTTTGGGTCTTTTGAGACCCAGTTTATCCCGTCCGTGGTCGAATGCCATCCTGCGGCAACCGTCGATTCCGTAATGTTTGCATACAGTCTTCCGCCGAAATACTGCGACTCGCCAATCATAATTTCACATTCCCCGGAATCCCTGAATGTCGGGAGCGGAACACCGTCTATGGTAAACGGGATATTTCTTATAAGTTCTCCGGTCTGCATGTCAATTCCGCGAACTGTGTAGTAAAAATACGAGATTCCAGTATCAGGACTTACTCCGGCAGAATCCAGAACAGTTCCGAGGAGCTTATCGAAGCAGTATTTCAACCGTTCATCGTATGGTCTTAGAACATTCGAGATAACCGTCCCTTTCTGGTAAAGCCCATTGTCCGGGAAAAGAACGTCGTCGTTAGAACCTCGGATTGCCGTGTTCATGCCGGAAATGTGCGCATATTCCCCGTTTGAATTATACCTAAAGAGGTATCCGCTCCCGTTTCTTGCGTAAATATCGCTTACATTTGCCGCAAAAACCACACTACCGAAAACGGTAGATACCATATTTAATACATGGTTTTTTCTGTATTCCTCTGGCACGCCTACGGAAATATCTTCATACAGCATCGGTTCGAGCTTGCCGCCCAGTTTCTCCCACACAAGCTGATTCCCGATATACATGGCATCGTGGTAGTGACCTTGGAAGTAAATATCCTTATGGTCTTTGCCTTGAAAATAAAGCCTTGAACTCTGTCTTCCCATCAGTTCACTACCACCTCGCCTTGTATGAGATAAATCGTGTTCGGGTCGGGGTTCGACGGAAGCGACGTGACGGACTGGACATCAAAACCGCCTGTCCCGCCGCCGCCACCGCCGCCAGAACTGCCGGAACCACTGATTGTTACGCCGTTGTATCTTGCCGTGCCGTCTTTGTAGACAGTAAGCGTGTTTTTCTTTTCTTTTGCTTTTTTCGCCGCCGCCATATCGGCGATCTTTTTTTTCTGATACTCAGTAAGTTTGTCGTACTCTTCTTTTTCTTCTCTTTTTAGACGCTCCATTTCTTCTTGGTAAACTTCTTCGTAATGTTTTCTCCATTCTATATCGCCCTTGTAGTCAGCGCCTCCAAATGGCTCTATGGAAACGTCTAATCCGTCGCTTTCTTCTGTACTTTTTGGCATTTCATCCTTTACCGTATTCAGCGCGTCTGAATTGTCCCTTGTCGCCTTCGCAACGCCATATGTTTCCTCATCATATGATGAGTTCTTCGCCGTGTACACGTCTTTCAGCGACCGGACTCCGGTGATCGTCCGGGACATAACGAACGAGTTTATCTTCCATGTGACAGGCGTTCCGTCCTCGCGGTACTTGATGCAGTTGAACTCGATGTTCGTTCCGATTTTCCGCAGGAAATTTCCGGGCGTCGTAAGGCTGTATTCCTGCGCGTATATGTTGCCGCCCCCGCCTCCGAAAGTCGGGCCGAGTACGATCGGGTATTTTAATTCGTCCGCGGAGTACGTCTCTGTCCCGGTATCGTGAATGACGCTTTCGTATGCTTTGTTAATCCAGTCCTTGTCGCCAATCATGTAGCTGTTGCGGATGTGGTAATAGTTGACGTTATATCCGTATTTGTTATCTAATGGAGGAACATCGACATACGGAATGCTCGGGTTCGGAGAAATCCAAAAATTCGTCGGAGCCCAGATTTTTCCTTCCTTGAACGTCGCCGAGATCACCTCGTCGTCTGCAACTGCGTCCTGCGGGGTCAGGAAGTAAAGCTTTCCCGCCTGATCGATCCCGCCGTTTTCCCGGAGCGTGATGTACTCGAATACACCGTCCGCATTGATATGCCCGAAACATTTATTGCATAGGCAGATGTCCTTGGCAAGCGACAGGAACGTGATGCTGTCCACATTCATATTGTCGGGAACCATCGCGTCATCGTAGTAGAGATGCGTCGTCTCCTGAAGGATGCCCATAAACTTGAACAGGCTGTCGCGGAAATCTTTCTGCGTGATCGGGAACGTCAGCGATTCGTACCAGTATTTAAGGCTGATGGAGCTCTTGCGTTTCAGGTAGTCGTAAGCAATGAGCTTCCGTTTGTTGATGCCGCCTGTCCGCTCCGCGCTTTCGATTGTCCCGGTGAATATCCGCAACGAATCATCCGGGGTTTCAAGATACACTTCAATGTCGCCGTCCGGGTATTCTTCCGGGTTCATGAACTGTTCCGAAAAGATGTTCACCGAGAACTGCGTCGAGATGCATCCCCCGAATTGCAGGTTCTTGTCGTTCCCGACCGACTCCGTGAGGGACATGGACTCGCCCTCAATCTCGTCGCCCGTAATATCCTTATACTTCCCGTCCACGAAGTGAATCCGCATCGTGCGGTTCTCGTTGTATCCCTTGAACGGATTGTCGCCAGACGACGTGACCGCAACGGTAAACTGCGCGTTGTAGGGATACCCGTCAATCAAGGACGTGACGGTCACGGTTTTGATTCCTATGCTCGTGCTGTCGAAAAATGACAATGTGTAATCTTCTGTCGGGTATGTGCTGTCGTCCGCATAAACGATGGAAACTTCAAGCCCTTCCGTGTCCAAGTCTTCGAGCCGCGCATACGTCGTCTTGTTTGGGAATCTGGTAATCGCAATTCCCTTAAGCCCGACGTTGACCGTCAGCGTCGCGGACACCGACTCGACCCCGTCCGTATAGGTTATCGTGACTTCCTTCGCGCCGGGCGTCGAACTGTCAAGCTCCGAGAATGTGTAGTCCCTGACTGCTTTGCTTGTTCCGTCCGCAAAATGCGCCGTGACTACCATGCCGGAAGGATTGAACGTTTCGTCAAGCTTATAATTCATCTTGAACGGGTTCTTGGTAATCTCGATTCTGTCGGCAATCAGGGAATACTCCGCGGTAACCGTCAAGTCTTCATCCGGCATCGTGAACGTCATCTCACGCTCGTATCCCGTGTATGACGGGACAATGCGTGCGCCGATTGCTGAGCCGTAACGCGTTGCCATAGCGGATGATACGCTTACCCGGAAGCTGACAGGCGGGACATTCTCGTCAATCAGAACGGAGAAATTCGAATCAGAGTTTCCGATGCCTGGGAAATAGGAAATCACGTCCGGCTGTGCGACCCATCTTCTGCTCGTCGACCAGTACAATGCAAACAGGAACCACAAATACAAGTCATCTGTTTCCTTCGCACACAAAAAGCTGTTTGCGCTTGTGAGGAGCAGGTTTTCCTGTCTTGTGCTTTCCTGCAATTCGAAAGATTTTGCGTTTCCAATCTCAAAGTAGTATCCCGCTTTTCCAGTCGAAACAATCCCATCATTTATTTTGTGATATATGTGAACATATGCAATATTTTCCGTGCTTCCGGCATCCTTATCGCCGGATTCTCTTAACGTGCCGTCATATGTCCAACCGCTTATTTGCGTAGAGCTTTCTGCGTTTGAATAGCTCCACCATGCAAATACAAGCAGGTTTCCATTTTTGGGGATAGGCGTGTAGCTTGAATTCATGCTCACAACTTTGGGTTTTGGCACAAAAAGCCCTCCGTCTTTCAGCCACCGAAATCTGTTCCCTGTCCTCTCCTCCGCCTTGATTGTTACAGACTCACCCGGAAGATATAAACCAGAGCCTTCGCCTCCATTGACTGTCAGCGTCCGCATCTTTTCTTTGATGAAGTTATGATAGTCAACTTCCATCGTCCACGGCTTGCCCTCGGAAGGGTTGTCCGTGTAAAAGCTTGCTTTCTGTGTTTCTCCGAACGTGACCTGGATTTCAAGTTCTCCGTCGCTCCATGTAAGTCCGCTTTTCCCGCCTTGGTCTGTGGTTTTCAGTATGTTCACATACATGCTGTTATCATCGAACAGGAAAAGCTCGAAAGTCGGGAAATACTCAGAAGTGCCCCCTTCACATCTCAACTTCAGGAACTTATGACCGTTGTCAAGCTTTCCTTCCTGCATGTATGTGTAATTCGTTGTGCCGTAAGAGCTTTCACACACTCTTACAGCTATTGTCCCGTTAAAATAGACTCTGCTCAAACTCGCAGTTCCTATTTCTTCTACTCGTTTTCCATCGAAAACAAACCAAGATACATCCCCAAGTTCCGATACGTAGGACGGGGCGTAAATCCTTTCCATCCCTTCATTCGTGTTCAGCAAATCCAGAATGTTATAGGGATTTCCATAAACTACAACCACCGCCTGCGTCGTGTACTCCGTGCCGAGTACCGTAGACTTGACCGTGATGAAGTACCGCCCTTCTTTTGTGTTGTCAAAAGAAGACGAGTCAACGCTAAAACTTGAAACGCTTGCGGTCGTGCCATCCGATAAGTTTGCGGTCACGGCAAAAGCTTTTTTGTCGAGCGAATCGTACAAATCATATTCTCTCTTCGTGGCGATTGCCGAGATGGACTCCACGGTCTTGATAAACTTATGCTGTGCAACTTCCATCGTCCACGGCGCTCCCTGTTCGGAATCCGTGGTGTAAAAACTTGCCACAAGCGGAGTTTTGAATTTTGTCGGAATTTCGATCGTACCGCCCGACCATTTAAGGAAAGAAGTGTTGTTGTCTTCGAGTGTGGTCGTATTTATCAGATTCAGGTATATGCTGTTGTCGTCGAAGAAGAACAGCTCGTATAGTGCCTGCCTCTGGTCGTTATCTACATCCGCGCGAATCTTGAAAAACCTGTGCCCGTTTTCCAGTTTTCCTTCCTGCGTGCGGTAATTTCTTGTTGGGTAAGTCATGCGCCCACATACAAGGAAGTTTTCTCCTTCTTCATATACTACATAGTCACCGTTCGTATTTTCCCTGAAAAACAATATATTTCCATCGCTTGCTTCGATATCAAAAATATTGTTTCCATCAAAATTGAACCACGGGACTCCGTATATATGTGCGTTTGTCATGCCGGAATTGTATACTCTGTGGCTTTCCATTCCGCTTGTTGTATTTATCAGATCGTAAATGCTGTGCGGATTTCCATACACGGCTACAATCGTTTCAGCTGTATATTCCTTCCCATCAATCTGCGCCGTGACAGTTACCGTGTACCTTCCTTCTTTTTCCTTGTTAAAGTTTGCGGAATCCACGGAAAAATCTGTGATTCTTTCTGTTTTTCCGTCAATCCACGTTGCGGTCACGTCGAATGAGTTGCTGTCGAATTCCTCACCGGCATTATACTCATATTTTGTCGGAATTGCGGTCAGGTAGCGAACGGAAGACTTTGTGAAATCGTAGTCATAGTACGTGAGAAACCACGGAGCGCCGTTTGCCGGGTCGGTCGTGTAAAAACTTACATTCCTCGGCTTTCCAAGCTCAAATGAAAACGGAAGCCTTTTGTCCGACCAGAAAAGCCCGCTTTCACCTATATAAACGCCGTTTGTCGGAACCTGAATTGTGTTAAGGTACATTCCGTTATCATCGAACAGAAAGAGCTCATATTTTACTGCATAATCATCAGTTTTTAAGTCCGATCTTGTGTACCCCTCGATGCGCAGTTTCAGAAATCTATGTCCATTGTCAAGCAATCCTTCTTGGCGATAAATATAACAAACCACGCCTCCCGAATATGTATTTCTGCATACGCGAAGATTTATGTTTGATAGATAAACGCTTCCGGTTACGCCTATTTCTTCACATTTTATTCTGTTTGATACAAACCACGGAACTCCATCAACGTATACAGTACTGACTATTTCCTCGTTGTTTTTTATAACCTCCATGCCCTCGGTCGTATTCAGCAAATCTTCGAGCTTCTTCGGCTTTCCCGCAACAACCTCCCACGGTTTTCCTTGCGCCGGGTCACTGGTGAAGAAACGGAATTCCTGAGCCTTTCCCGCCTCGACCGTGAACGGAACATGCGTCATTCCCGCCGCCGAAGGCGTTGTGAGGTAATAATACAACTCGCTCGTGCCAAGATAGGACGTGTTCGTCGGCGCTTGCAGGATGTTAAGGAACATGCTGTTATCATCAAACAGGAACAGCTCGTACTTGAGCGCATATTGTGTAGTTGCGGAATTCCAGTTCGTGTAGCCCTCGACGCGGATTTTGAAGAATTTTCGCCCATCGTCGAGCTTGCCTGCCTGCGAATAGACATAGTACGTCGCACCGTCGCGGCGGCAGATTTTAATGTGCTCCGTCGTATTATTGAAGCTTATATAATTATCACCGCTGACATAAATCTTGCTTGCTGTATTTCCGTCAAATACAAACCAATCTACTCCGGAGATTGTGTCTTTTCCGCCGTCGTTCTTGGAATTATTCCGAATGACCGTCATTCCCTCGGTCGTGCCGAGCAAATCTTCGAGCTTTTTCGGCGCGCCGAACACGTACACCGTGATAGTCTCCGTGTACTCTTTCTCGTCCACCGTAGCCTTGACGGTAATCGCGTAGCCGCCCTCTTTCGTGCTGTCGAATTTGCTCGAATCCACGAAAAAGTTGTAAATCGGGCGTTCTGTGCCGTCGAGGTAAAGCGCCGTCACCGTGATGCCCGTCGGGTTGAACTTCTCGCCGATGGAATATTCGGATTTTGTCGGGAGCGTGATGTTCAGCTTGTCAACAGCATTCTTGACCGTGACTTGAAACGGTTCGGATATGATAGATTTCATTCCATCATACCAACCGATCGTGACGTCAATTGTTCCCTCTTTTGTGAAACGACTCGGACTGCTTGTGTAACCGTCCCCAATTTCCACAGTCTCGCCGTCTTCGAGATGCCCGGTCACCACCATGCCGGTTGTGCTGAAATACTCCTTAATGAGGTATTCTGTCTTGTCCGGCAGTTTCGTCACTTCTATGGACTCTACGGGGGAATCCGAGCTGACAGTATACGGAAAATTTCCAATAGAAGCATAGTAATTTTTAGGTGAAAATTCAAAAAATGTATAATCAACACCAAAAGGTTTATATCTGTAGTAGATATAGTTTATACTGCCGTGCTGAATAATGGCGTCATTTCTGAATTCCGTCGAGCCGTCCGGGTATTTTGCTTCGGCTTCGCTTGTGATGTTTCTCCTCGTCCCGTCGTCGAGCGGAAGATATACCGTCATTCCAGTCGGGTCGAATGGTTCGCCGAGTTTGTAGTCCTTTTTTGTCGGTGCACCGATAACAGTCAATGCTGTGCTAGATTGAGCCGCCATCACGTCGCTGTAAGTAAAATTTGGCTTTTCGACAAACTCCGTAATTGAACTGCTGATGTAAAGACCAAAACCAAACTGTCCGTCCTGTGTCTTGCATTGTCTCCATTGTTTGAAGCCGCTTGAACCGCTAAAATTGATAAGCCCAATCTGAACGTCCGACAAGTGCTGTGCCTCTCCACCGACATTCACTGCGCCAACGTAAACATTCAAAGTCATTTCATTGCTTGGCGACAAAGAGAATGAAGTACTCGGCATAGGCACGCCGTCGATGCTCCATGAGTTACCGCCGAGGACAAAAAAATGCGGCTCACCCAACTCGTACTCTGCCGGAGACTCCGCGGTCTGGTCGCCAAAATAATAAATATATTTCCCTTCCTGAAACTGCAAGGCAAACTTGTCCGCAGAATCCTCGGAAGTCATTGCGCCGAACAGGTATGCACCGTTCGCCGCGCACCCGACGAACTGTGCGGAAAACCCGTATCCCGCGCTCCACTGCGTGTCAAGATAATCCGTTCCGTTTGTCCGTGCGGATTCCAATTGTATGTATGGTAACGGTAGCCAAGACATAGCGATTCCTCCGAATACTCATTTTAACTCATTTTAATTCGTTTTAACTCATTTTAACTCATCAATACTCAATCAGCGCGAGCCGTATCTTGTTGAACAGCACCTGATTTGTCTCATCGTCCGTGCGGATAATCTTGAATTCCGTGTCCGGGATGTAGAATTCCCCGGTCTTGTACGTGTTTTCCTCCGGGTCGTAGTACTCGACGTTATACTTCCTCTGCAATGCGTTCACGAGACCGTTTTTGAGGATGTTCTGGAACGCTATTTTCTCATCCTCGTACATGACGTGCGTCTCGCAGTCAATCTTTGTTTTCGGATACGGTATCGTCTCCCGGTGCAGCTTGTTCAGGTTTTGGTCTCGGTACGCCTCAAGCTCCGTGCGCTGGTTGGGAGTGATTGAGTAGCTGTCGTACGCCAGATAGTCGTTCGGCAGTTCCTTTGTGCCAAACTTGAGAAGATATCCTTTATAAGCCACAAAATCACCCCCTACACTTCAAAAATCCCGAGACCGCCGTTCTGGTTCCGAGATTCCATGTTCTTGCTCTGCAGGTAGCCGATAATATAGCCGTCCGCCACGACCGCCATGCCGTTCAGCGCTTCCTTGACCGCCTGCCCGATGTTCGTGTTATTGTTGAACGTGTTCGACGAGATTGCCGCGATATCCCGGCGCATATCGTCGCCGAAGCTGTCGGAATACGTGCTCCGCGGGATGTTCGCCGTCGTGACGTATGGAGCCTGCGAGCGGTTTATCTCGATGTTGCCGATGTCAAGTCTCTGCGGCATCCTGTCCACGATAGCGTCCGCGATCATCGACATGGTTTTCTGGTTCTCAAGCGGCAGGACGGCTTCCTTGCGCCGGTTCTCGCCCATGATGGCAAGCATCTCGTCGGTAATCAGACCGCCCTTTGCAAGATAGCTAAGACTGAAATTCGGGATGGAAAACTGGCTGTTCCCCATAAAGTACTTTGTCCAGCTCACGGAAATCCTCGGCAGGGAAATGTGCTGTGAGTTGATGCCGTTCTGCAAGGAAACCATGAGGTTTTTGCCGACGGTCTGGAAGTTCTGCGCAAGGTTGTCAAACGGTTTTTTCAGCTTGTCAATCACGCTGTCCATAACAGTTCCGAGGTCGGTCAGCTTTGCCTTTATGCCGTTTATCAGCCCTTGACCGTAATTCTCGCCGAACCCTTCCGCAACGCCCGATGGCGAGTTGATATCAAGCCCGGTCTTTACGGTATCGGTGGCAGTATCGACCATCTCCTGCGACGCGTCTTTGACATCCTGATTCTTGCCCTCTATGCCCTGTGCGAATCCTGCCGGGTAGTTCTCGCCGGTCTTTTTGCCCTCGTCGAATACCGTCTGCGCGTTTGTGGCGAGACCATTCACAAAGTTTACAATGTTTCCGCTCAACTCGGAAATTTTAGTTCCAGCTTCTTCGCTCCCGGTCTTGATCGAGCCGAGACCGCCTGCCATAAATCCGGCTTGCGCGATAAAGCTGACTAAATTGCCAATTGAGTTAAATGCGCTTGTGCCGACGTTCTGCGTCGCGGTTGATGCGTTGTCTGCCTCTGTTTTTACGTTTTGCAGACTCCCGATAAATGTGCTGAAATCAGACGGAAGTTTGTCACCCACGTAATAAGAGCCGTCCTTTAAGGCATCAAAAAATGTCGGGGCGTTAATCCCGGCATTGTATAATTCGTCGGACAAGTTCTGCAAAATCGGAGCCAAACCACCGCCCGAATTTTGTGCATTCAAGAGCATTTCGTTCAAAGTGGACAACTGCGGATTTGAAAGCAAGCCCTTGTCAGAAAGCGACTGTAAAGCTCCTGCAACAAGGGAAAGTTGTTGATCTGCTCCCCACGAGTTGTCACTGATGCTCTGCAACATTCCGCTTATTCCAGAAGTTGCCGTCTGCATCTGCGCGGAAGCTGTCTCGTATTCCGTCGCGGCTGTCGTGAACGTGTCTCCTGTTCCGCCGATGTACTCTTGAATAGCGGAAGCGTATTCCTGCGAAAGTGTTGTGTTCTCGGACAAGGCCGTCGATAATTTTGCTTTTAATTCGTCCGCAGAGCCTCCGGCATTTGTGAAGCGCGTAACCATTTCATCAAATGCCGCAAGGAATTCTGTCGCTCCACCACTCGTGAATTCGTCTACCGGCATAAGCGCATTTCCAAGTTTTCCGCCGAAAGTGTCTCCCTCTATTCCGACATCAGACATTGCCTTTGCCACGAGTCCGAGTGCGTCTTTTGCTTCGTTTGACTTCTTTGCGGTTCCGTCAAGCTGTTTGGCAATGCCGGAAAGCGTATCTTGAAAAAGAATAGTTCCTCCGGCATTCATGCCGAAAGATTTGAAAGCATCAAGTAACCCTTTTCCGGCTTTCGCTGTTTTTGCCGCCTGCGCCGCGCCACCTGCGGCGGCCGCGCCTCCGGCCGTCCCTGCCCCCGCCGAGCTTCCGGCTCCTGCGGCCGCTGTGCCGGAGCCAAGTCCTTTAAATGCTCCGAGTTCGCCCAACCATTTGATTGCGGATTTAGCGCCTTTTATCGCCAACAGCGCCGCGGCGATCTCACCAAGCCCCTTTCCGATTCCCTCAAGCATATCGTCCGGAAGCATATCTAGTGCCGACGCAAGCTTTTCAAACGCGGATGCAATTCCGTTGATTAATGGAGCGCCTATGCCATTTACTATCTTATCAAGCGCATCGATAAATCCGTCCGCAAAACCCTCGGCAAACGGCTGAAATGCGCTCCAAAATTTCCCGATTCCGTCTTTTATTGTTTGCCAATCAATTTTATCTACAAAATCGGCAAGTATATCTTTAATATCTTTGAATTTGTTATATAAAAACTCCCAGTCAACTTCAATAATGCCGAAATTGTCAAGAGCGCCGACAACTGCAAGCACGCCAGATGCGATGGTAAAGTATGGATGTTTTGCAAGTTCAACAAATATTTTCCCTATTGCACCTTTTTTGTCGAATAGTTGAGATATCTTGTTCAGCCCTTTAAATCCTGCAAGCGCAAGCGCAATCTTCCCGATTCCCTCTCCGATTTTTTCAGCAGTCTCCGGGCTGATTTTCTTTATAGCGTCCGCTAAGGAATTTAATCCGTCCGGTACTGTAGCATTGATAAAGTCCGCACCGACAGAAAGCAAATCTTTAAAGAAATTTACAAGCCCTCGACCGACAGACTCCGCAAATGGCTCAAGCGCTTCCCAGAAATTCGAAAGTGCTTCATTTATTTCATCCCACTTAATCTTATCGTTAAAGTCAGTGAGGGCATCAACCAAATCCGGGATAGCTTCGCTCATTGTCCATACAGAAATCGGTTTCAAAAACTTCTCGTAGAAGTCCATGAGAGAAGTCCATACAAACTTTGCCGGCTTCTGTAAGGAAGTAAAGAAATTCTCAAGCGACGTATTCAGCCTATCCCATTCAATTTCGTTGAGTAAATCGTTTGTAATATTGAAAAATCTCGGAAGTCCTGCGTCGTCGGATAGCATCCATGTTCCCATCGGCTTCAGGAAATTATTCCAGAAATCCTTTATGGTATCCCATGTGAAGTTCCCGAGTTTTTTCAACCCCTCATTCCAGAGTTTTTTAATTGCCTCTGTTGTTGGTTTTGCTGTTTTTGCAAGGCTCTTGAACGCTTTTTCTATTTCGTTCGCTATCTTAACGGCCTTATTGTCAAGGCTATTAAAAGCATCGTTCCACGCTTTTTCATATTCAGACAAAATATCATCAAGAGCGCCGCCCAGAATGTCTGAATAATCGCCAAGTCCGGCATCTGCCGCCATGTCTCCGATTGACGGTAATTTGTAATCGTCTACGGAGTCTTGTTTTGGATTGATTACCTCAAGTTCATCCCAAGAGGCAAGCCGCTTTTCAAGCTCTTTCGCCTTGTCCTTTGCGTTGGAAAGAGAATCGCTTAGATTGTCCACCCCATCCGTCGGAACGTCGGTATCGAGAGAATCCAGAGCGTCAGAAAGCGCATCAGAACCACCGGCGACGGAAGAACCCCAGTCTCCTATCGTTTTGTCCACGCCGAGCAGTTTCCCGATAAACTCAAAAAGCCTGCGGAGCGCTATCGTCATCGCGTTCAGATACGGCAAAACTTTTGCCACGATCGGCAAGAAAATGTTTCCGATTGAGCGAGACAAAGCAACAAAGTTCTGCTTTAAAAGTCTTATCTGATTGGCAGGCATATTGATCGTTTTCGACAAATCTGCCCATGCATAGCGCGTTGAGTCTAGGATTGTAATAGTTCTCAATAGTGCCTTGTCGGCTTGACTCATCGCTGAGACAGACGCGTTTATTCCGAGCGCCTGCGCCTGTTGTTCCAGATTGGCAACTCTGATATTTACGCCGTACTTATCAACCGCACGGCTCATTCCGACAATACCGGATGTTAAGTTGTCATATACTTTCGAGAAATCTTCATTTCTCACGGACGCAAGGTCTGCGCCGATCATCGTCAGCGCGTCAGATAGACGCAAGGCATTTTCAGACGCAACCCCCATCGAAGAGGAAATCTGCCCGAAAGTCGCTTGATAATTCAAGAGCATATTTGCGTCCATTCCAAGCGATGCTCCGCCCGTTTCCGCCAAAAGACCGTTATCGGCAACATTAAAGCCGGTCATTTTCGCGGTAAGTTCACGTGCCCTCTTGCTGAATGAGTTTGCGTATTCCTCCGCAGATTTATAACCGGCTTCCTGCCACTCACCTGCCGCCTTATCCGCCACTTGATTAAACGCGGCATTAAAATAGTTGAAAGTCTCAAGATAATTCATTGAGTTTTCAACCGATTCAAATAGTCCCTTTCCGATTCGTTTTATTGCATAAAAAGCGGCAACAAGCTTTCCGATAGAAAGCGCAAGGCTTCTTGTTTTCTTTTCTGTTTTCGTTGCACTGTTGCCGAATGACCGAATATTGCTAGACAAACTTCTCGCCGCCGCTCCTGCCCTAGAGCCATTGGAAGAGATACGCCCCATTGCTTCCGCAAGACGGATAACATTGTTGCTTACCCTCGGCGCTTTCGACAGCGTAGCCATCATGTTCTTAAGTCCGTTGGCGATGTTCTGCATATTTTGCGGAGCATTTCCGGCGTTTTTCCCACCGAGCCTTGACACGGAAGATACAAGGTTTGAAAGACTTGTTAAATCAAAATTTATAGTTCCGATGCTGTTTAATTGTGTCACAAGCCCGGAAAGTGCGGTCGTGAGTTGCGGTATATTTTGCGCCGCTTGAGTAACGGTTTTCCTTCCTAACTTTGATACGCCGTTAATGAGGTTTGTGAGACCCTGCGCGTCGAAAGAAATCCCATTTAATCCAGTAAGGCTGTTGGAAAGGTTATGAATTGCACCTGCCGTATTCGCAAGCCCCGAAAAATCAACAGTAGCCAACTTGTTCAAGCCGCTTGCAATTCTGGTAAAATCTGCGGTTTTTACATTCTGTGTGAATGTACTCACAGATTGCCCTAGTCTCGAAACGCTTGTTGAAAGGCTATTAAGCCTGCCTGTGTTAATTCCATTTAACGCGCCGTTAAGTTTGTTAAGCCTCCCGAGTAATGCGTCGATGGAAGCATAGGCATTCTTCGCCGAAGAATTAATTTCAAGCGACAGGGTATCAATTACATCGTTTGCCATAAGAATCTACCTCCAACTTTTCGAGGTTAGCGGCTCACTCCGAATGTGAGTCGGTTTGCATAAAAATAACAGGGTGCAAACCCTGTCGAAATATGGTATAATTCAATCTATACTAAAGATAAAGGAGCGTTTCGTATGTTCGGTTCTGATTTTTCTACCCCAATTATGTATCAATATTCTGATACGCAGTTTGAAATCCTCCAAAAGCATATCAAAAAGTTCGAGGAAACCCTTGATTCTGAACATGAAGTAGGCATTCTTCTCACAAATTTCGGTCAATCTATTTTAATGCAAGTTACCGAAATAAGCTACGAGGAATCTGTTTTGATGGTTTTCCGTGGCTATGTAAAAGGGACATATTCTACTCTAATTCAGCACGTCAGTCAATTAAACTTTCTTTTGACATCCATACCAAAAGAGCCGGACAGACCGAAAAGAACTATCGGTTTTTTGCGTCCAGAACAATAGCTTCTAATTTTCTTACTTCTTCTGTAAGAGTTTGAAGCGCGTTTTGGATTTCTCCAAGACAGTCGAGCAATACTGCGCCGGTCGCTTCCGAGATCGGCGCTCTTTGTGCGTAAATTGATTCGCTTCTTTTTTTTAGCATTTCCTTTTGTTCCTCTGTGTACGGAACGACATATGTTTTATTCATTTTGATTCCCCCATAAAGTATTAAAAATTTTGTCGGAATATGGTATAATTTCTCCATCTTACTAAGGAGAAAAAGTATGAAAATTACGAATGATAATGATTTCCTCGGCGCGGCTATCAAGCTCGCCAACGAATATGATGATTGTACCATTACCAAACTTGCAAAGGAATACGGCATGACAACAAACAATTGCCTTCCCTTTATCAAGAGCCTAGAATCTCAAAACTATATTGCAATGAACGGATCGGATTCTTTCCACATATTTCCGCAAGGAAAGGCCGCTTATGTAAGCCCTGCCAAGAAAAAGGCAAAGTCAGTATTTAAGCTTTCCGTATCGCTTTTGAAATACGTCGTTTCCTACATTCTCGGAATCATCAGCGGACTCGTTATCGCTTACTTCACACACAAGTTCGGGTGGTAATATATTGAGATATTTGAAAAGGAGCATAACCCAATGTGTCGGGGTCGTTTTGCACTCTTCGCTGTTTGCCATCAGATTAATGCAAACCAAATCCTCAAATTGCTCTTTGGTTAAATTAATACCAAGTTCCCGGTACGCCTCTATGCTCGTATCTATCATATTTTGTGTTTTTTTCTTCCTTTTCCAGAACATATTTCCTCCACAAAAAGAGCGCCCCGAAGGACGCTCGAATTTCTTGTTGTTTTTGAATTTGATTTGTATTAAAATGTTGTCTGGGTGCTATCGGGGAGGACGGTTGTGGCTGACCTCTTTCATTTAATGAAAGGGGGAATGCTTATGGTTACATACGGTGATTTGTTCGCGTATACGGCGGTTTTGATTGCCTTTGCGACTTTAATCTTCAATGTTTCCAGAAAGCACTAACAGTCCGACCAAGGCTTAGTGCTTTCTGTACTGGCTGAGGTCAACCACCGCCGTATAGTGCCCTTTTTATATTACCACTTCTTTGTTCCATTTGCAACATTAATTGAACATTGCCATTTCCCCTTTTTATGATATAATTGTTTCGTTGCCACCCCTATACTGGCAGGAAAGGGGGTGCTATTATGCAAGCCTTACTATCTTTTCTCGCCGCTGTTGCGGCTGGTGTAGTTTGCCACTACATCATCAAATGGTTAGACGGCGGCGAATAGCGGCAACTATCCTGTGGGGTTAAGCTCTCCCACTGCCGAAATTGAGAATAGAAAATCCCGGAGAAGCCACCTCCGGGGTTTTCGTTTTGCGCTACTATGCAGGTTTTACTATCCTTTCTTGCCTAGCGGCATTATAGCATATGCGTTTCGCGATTTCAATATACAAAATCAATTTTGCGAATTCTCCCCGGCAATCTCCCTCGCAAGAAACTCCGGCGGCGTCCACGTCTCCGCGATCTCGACCGCTTTGTCCATCATTCCGCGCTTGATTTCCTTGTACCGCCTCGTGCCGAAGTTATAATTCAGATACAAATACAGCGTACGGTAAACTTTCGCCCGGATAGACTTGTTGCGGTATGCCGCCGAACGTTTGCCGCCCAGAACCTCGACTCCGCGCCGCTTTGCCGCATTGGAAACCTCTTCGGCTTCGGACGGGAACAGCGGCAAATCCATTTCCAGTTTGTCAATGCGCTCCGTCAGCGTGTCCACTTTCTTGTTCAGCTCGACGTTCCCCTGCGCGAGAAGCTGTATCTTTCCCTCGGTCGTGGTCGGGAGCGTCTGCTTCGGATAGAACGCTTCGGCGAGGATGTCTTTGGCTTTGAGTTGGTAGTCGAGAAGCTTTGCGGCAAACTCTGGACGTTCTTTTCTTGTTTTCTCTGTTATGTTAATCCTTGCGAGCCAAAGCGGAATGAAATCATTCCTTATGCAAAAAACTGTCTGACTTCCTCTGTTTGTCGGAAGGGGGATCTGATTTGATCCCCCTTGAAACACCATATCATTATGAATGTTTTTGATCTGGCGTTTCACTTGCCCCTCGCTCATTTCAAGAGCGTCACATATATATTTAACTCCAACCCATATATTTCCGTCAATGTCTTTTGCGGCTGTAACCATATCTCCCATAACATCGACGTTCTTCACAATTATATCATTCATGCCACAACTCCCCTTTCATCTTTTGTATTTAAACCGAGCATCTTCACAATGCAATACTTTGCAATCTGCATCTTGCTGTTGCAGGCGACCGAAATCAGCTTTCCGAAAAACTCCGCAGGAGTCATGTCGCATTTTGATCGGTTGCAGGACAGGCAAGCCGCCTGCAGGTTGTTCATTGCATTTGTGCCGCCCTTTGACAGGGGAATCTTGTGGTCTATCGTCATTCTATTGAATTGTAAATGTTCTCCGCAGATTGCGCATCTCCCATTGCTCCGGGCGTACACCTCGCATTTCTCGCGGTACGTGAATTTCCTTCTCTTACTCACGACTCAGCACCACCTTTCTGTGCTTCTGCCAGTTCGCAAAGGATTTTTAAGTGCTCTTGAGCCTTTTTGATGTACTCTTCAATGTCATTCAGCGCGCTATCTGCTAATGCCTTTGCCTTTTTCCCT
Organism: uncultured Clostridia bacterium; assembly: GCA_947588825.1. GTDB lineage: Bacteria > Bacillota > Clostridia > Oscillospirales > CAG-272 > CAKSQF01. The sequence continues at coordinate 39,910 of CANPZU010000004.1, read as the reverse complement.
TTGATGTAATCTCTGCATATTTTGGTAGTGGTCGCGGCGCTTCTCAAACTCTCATTCGCCAAGTAGTAATTGTCCCGGATTCCATCCTTCATGCCGCCGCGCCCCCTTCCTGCTCAACCTTAAGGGCGTGGTACAGCATCTTCAATGAAGCCGTGTTCGTTTTATCCTCAATCCCTATGTAATGCTCTACGGCATCCCGGTGCTTTTCTTTCCCCCTTACTTTGTCGAATGCGTATCTGATGCCCCTTTCCACGCACGTCCACGCAGTACCGTACTTTTCCGCTATCAGCGTGTAGAGGAAGTACATATTTATCCTGCCGCCCTTTGATTCCGACATAAGGACAACTGCGTCGGAAATGTAATCAAAGCCGCGCGGCTTCATGGACATTCCCATTTCGAGCAATGCGCTCTCCACCCTCGCCCTGTTCATCACGCCACCCCCTTCAAAAACTGCTGTCCGTTGAAGTGTGACGTTTCCAGTTTTTCCTCAAGGCTCTCAAGGCTTGCGATCAGCCATATCAGCTTGCGCCGCATTTCCTCGTCCGTAATCAGCCCGAGTTCCTTTGCCCTCTGCGCTTCGACAAGTTTTCCGCTGATTTTCTGCAAATCCTTCACGGAAAAGCCGAAGTCCTCGTCCATTTCCTTAATCTGGTTCTTCAGAACCGCTATTCTTTCGTATTCTCTCATGGTTTTCCTCTCTTCTCCCCAAAATGGGGCTTTATCTTTTGTAAAAAAATACACTTACCTTGTCGGTAAGTGTCGAATAAAAGTATTAACAAACTGTCAAATTGTGGTATAATGTAATCGTGATGACGGCCATTTTGTCCCGAAAGGAGAGCATTATGGAATATGTCATTGCACTGATCGTTTCCATGCTCGGTTCCTGTTTCGGTGACGTGGATTTCTTCGTACTTTATACGTTGGTTTCCACCGCTCTCGGAATGTACCGTGTGTGGCTCGACAATCACCAATGATAAAACCGTATAGCGGTAAAAATACGTAAAGCTGAGACGGTGCTGATACCGTGAAATGTACAACCGATTTTTAAACGTACAAAAGATTTTTTTGATGTATTGTAACCCGAAATCGGCCGCCACCACTTTTACATTAATACCCACAATTTACATTAACTCGCCGGAAAATGCAAGCATTTTCTTTCGACAAGCGCCTGTCACATTTTGTCGAATACGTTTTATCGACACTTCCTCCAAGTTTTGCTTGAAAGAGGAATCCCAAGCTGATATAATAGATTTATCAGTGGGAAACCTCTGTGTTGGATTAGAAGTTGCGTTCGTTGGTAGCGGGGCAACTTCTATTCTTTTATCTCGGGCTTTAATTTCCTTATCCCTCTCCGTATTCCCTCCGACTCTGGAATGGACTCTTGCTTGCAATACTTCTTTAAGATTGTATCGCATTCTTCATCGAGCCTAACTTGCCGGGGCTTTCCTTTCGGATTGGAAGTCGGTCTGCCCGATTTCCTTTCAGCCACATTTTCACCTCCTATTTTGTAGCTCATAATAAATATATATTATGTAGCTCAAAATGTCAAGGAGAAAATTCAAAAAAAGAGCGGAACATTGTCCGCTCAATCCATCTATTTCACTTCTTCATAATCATCTAATACCCATACGTGGTATTTAACTTTATCTGGCAGATAATAAATCCCGCTTAAAATAATAGTTTCCGATTCTTGATTGTAAAATGTGTAATATATAATATCCGAGTCAAACCATTCCTGATTGCTGATACTTAATATTTTTTCATCAAATGAATCAAGCCTTTCGTTTTGGTCTGTTTCATCATCTTCATCTTGAAAAACAAATATTTGAAAAATTTTCTTTCCGTCCGGCGCGGAAATTTCGGAAAAATCCATTTCCAATTCAACATCCGAAAAATAATCTTCTACGTCGCTTAATGATTCTTCGGCGCAAGCGGAAAGATTAAAAAATGCAAATGCAATCATTATAATCAAAAATTTTCTCATTTGTAGGCACCTTCTTTTCTATATCTTTTGTATATCAGCATCTTCTACCACAAGGAAATTTTTTTCTTCCATTAAAGAAATATGAAAGTCATCTTGAAAATTAACCCACATCAATTCATCTTCTTCGTTTTTATATTTGGTATATGACGGGTATAATGTAACAGATGCGGTTTTCCCGTTCCTTGCAGTCAATATATATCCGCCGAGCGGAATATCTCTTCCAACTAAGTACTGCCCAGCCGGATAAATCCCCTTTTCTCTGTCGTACATACAACCGTTCCTCTCTTTCGTATTTTCAGCAATATATGTTATCTCTTTTTGATTGTCTTTGATTATAGATTTGTTTTCGTTAAAATTATTTTTTCCAAGAAACGTAACTGGCGGAGCACGTGTATATTCATCCTCTCCATCTTCAAATTCATCATCGTATTCATCCTTCCAATATGATTCGCGCATTTCATCATACATAGACTGATAAACCGAATTTGATTGTTTTCTTTTTTTCGTATAAGCTGAAAAACAGAAACGCGCTAAAAACAGCAAGGCAATGATTGCAAAAACATACCAGTATGCACTTATGAATCCTATAACAAGTAAAACAGCGATAATTGTTCCACACCCAGAGCCGTTCGAGCTTGTTCCTTTTCTTCCAGACATGAAATCAAATGCTCCATCTTTCGTTTTCCCCATAATAACACATTATGTCGAAAAATGGAAGGAAAAGAAAGAGCCGCGAACGGCTCTATTCATCTAATCTGCATTGCGCGTTATAGTCCTTTATTTTTTCCTGTAGGTATTCCGGCGGAATGTATGACTCAACCAATCTCAGCGAGCCGGGGAAATATTTCCTTTTCAGCGCCTTGTATGTCACAAACCTGCCGTCTGCATCATAAAGCCCATATTCCCTTTTCACTTGATTGTATATGTCCGTATAAACTTCCGAGCGGAGCTTATTGTCTTTGTAGGCGTTGCTACCTTTTCCCCCGAGAACCGATACGCCCTTCTTTTTCACAATCCGGCTGAGTTGGTCTGCCTCCGAGCCGTAAAGCGGTATATCGTTTTCGAGATAATCCACGCGCTTCTCCACCGCTGTCACCCTCTGGTCTACCACGATAACGGCCTTGAGTTCCTGTGACATATTTTCAAATATATCATTTGCCCGGAAATATGCCTTGACAAGCTTGCGCTGAACGTCCCATGCGAGATCGTCCCCAAACGGCTTGACGAGCATCAAATAACCTTCTTCCGCAATAAGGACAATTCCATTCGGTGCGATAATTCCAAACAATTTTTTTGCTTCGTACGCGTCGCATACGAAGTAATCCTCATTCTCAACAAAATGATTTTTCGACCTATTAAAAGTCGCACGAGCCGTACCCTCTGGTCTCTCGTGCACAGTATCAATGTCTTTGAATGTTACGACTCTCTGTCCTTTGTATTCTTTGACCTCTATTTCGTGTCCATTTATCCTTATCAATCCATTCATTATCTACTATCCTCCCATTTTCAGAATACTTCAAGTAGTCTGAAAACTATATATGTTTTCTAATATAACTGTAGTTATCATATTTTCGTTTTTGGTAACTACGTTAAACAGTGCAAAATGTTCCTTGTGTAGTTTTACTCATTTTTGAGTAAAACCTAAATAGTTGCTTTCTGCGTCAGATTTGACGCACCCAATATAACTGTAGTTATTATATTTTCAAATTTGGTAACTACACTCAAATGTTATACTGCTCAATCAGCGGTATGTATCCGCTCTTCTTTAACTTCTCATGCAGGAAGAGCCTACCTTTCTGCGTCCACTTGGTATGCATCACTGTGTCCGGCAGGCCATTCGACCTTGTTATGTCCACCGTCTCGCTCTGGACATATCCCTGATCTAAATACTGTCGGTACAGAATCCACTGCTTTCCTACTTTCCTCTGGATGCCGATATCGCGCAGAATCTTATTGAATTTGTTCGCGGTCATGCCGTAGTCCTGCGCAATCTGCGTGGTGCAGACGGTCGACCTGCTCTTTAGGATTACATCGACGTAGTTCACTTTCGGTTGCATCTCTGCTATGGTCTGGCTCATCTCTAGCGTTTCTGCTTCCAGTTTTTCAATGCGCTTGTCCTTTTCAGCAATCTTCTTTTGTGCAACCAAAACAGCTCTTGCAATAAGTTCATCGTCCGATAAACTATCTTGACCTGCGATATAGCCGCCGCTGTTTACGACCGACGGTATCACTTCATCAAACACCCATCGCTCAAACTTTTCTGCTGATGGAAGTTTGCTGTGTACGATAAGCCGATAAAGATTTCCCTCGTCAATAAACTTTGCCTCCTGCGTTCTGCCGAGTTTGTCGGTGAGGGGGCAAAACACCACCCCATCTTCTTTGCAGTGCTGAGTCAACGCTTTCTTTGTGTCTACATACCCCAAAGCTGTTGCTACATCGCGCCCGCAAAACAAAATCTTTCTGTTTTTTCGAATTGTTCTCACTTTACCAAATTCTTTATTTTCAAAACTTTTAATTTCGTCCACGTTCTTAAATCCTCCCATAATTAATAGTTAAAATCTTTTTTCTGTTTCCTCGAATTATATTCCATTATTAAGCACCCGGATTTCAAATCGGAGCGCTCATTGTAGTCAAATTTCTGGCGTATCTTGCGGTGAACAGAACGCCCTTTTCCCCGGTAAACTTGTTCGCAAGAAAATCGCAACCGAGTTTGGTAACCTGATAGCAAGGACGCTCCTCCCCCTTCGCATCCTGATACGATGATTTGACAAAATAGTCAACCACGGACATTTGTCCTTCGTTAAGGATTTGTATGTATCCTTTTCTGTCCTTTCTCCCCTCAAGTTTCTTTAAAATATCGCTGTGGTTCATTTCCATCATCTCTGCAATCTCCAGAGACGATATTGTACGTTCTTCTACGCCTCCCATCACGTTCGGTATAGTTTCCTCTTTTGTGAGAATCGCGCCTTTCCTCATACGGCCATCCTCCCTATTTTTATTGCCCCGGAGCATATCGCCCCGGAGCCGGTCTGTCCGTTCATAAGTACCATGTCTCATCACATGGGAGTCCGTATGGGGTAGCCAGTATCATCACTGGCAAATAAAAAACGGCACAAAAGAATGCGTAGCATACACGCTACTATCTGCTTTATTCTTTCGTGTCGTTCTTTGCTCCGTAATCCCGGATTCTTCTTTTGTGTAGCAATCTCGCGATTGCCGTCGCTTTATAGGTATATCATAGTCATGCCGACGTATTTTGTCAATGCAAACAAATCGACGCAAATCGTCAAAATAGACGGATAAGCTTTGACACCTATCCGCCCTGCTGTTTCTTTTTCTTCTTTCTTTTGGACTCCGCCATCATATTGTTGAAATAGGCGATCGCCTTTTGCAGTTCCTTTTCTTTCTTTTCTTCCAGTTCCTCTTCGGTGTATGGGAAGATACGGTACGGCTCCTGCGGATATTCCATCGGCGTTGTGCCTTTCTTGCGGAACATATTCCCGACCGTCGCGACAAGCGCGTCGGCAAAGTACACGCCCTGCAGGTGCATCATCTCGTTTTCCTCGTTCCTTTTCCTGCGGTACATCAAATCGTATGGCTCCAAATCCGCTGGGTCAGAGTCCATAAACATCTCACGCGATACGCCGAGCATCAGGTAGAACGGGAGCAAATCTTCCATCACGAACCTGTTGTAAGGCTTCGGCTTGCGGATTATGCCTGTTTCTTCTTGTGGTCTGTCGGCTTCTTCGCCGAGTCCTCCGGGTTGCCGATGATTTCCTTTAAAAAACCCCGGCTCGTCAGTTCCTCCGAAAGCTGTGCGAACAGTGTGAGCAGTCCGCGCTTTTCGTCCGTCTCTTCCTCGACGTACTCGTCAATCAGGTCTCCGACTTCCTGCTCCGTCTCGACCGGATTGTACTTTTTGAACCCGACAAACAGAAGCTCCCGGACGACGCAGAACAGGTCTTTCATCTTCTGCGCGCCCGTCTCCTGCGCCTCTTCGTCGGTCATTTCTTCTCCGGAACCCTTGAACAGGGTGGCGACCGTGCGCACCCTGTCAAGCAAATCCGTGTCGCAGAAGCAGTTGTAGCCGAACTTCACCTTGTACTCTTTACCGTTAATAGATAATGTCATCATTTCCTATTCCTCCCAAACGATCTTTTTTCTGCGTTTTCTTGAGCTTGCCGTCGGGCTTACCGTTGCCGTCGAGCTTCCTGTCTCATCGTCCGCAAACTCCACAGGCGTTAATTCGGGTTGCTCAAGCCCTATTTTTAGTGCGCTTCAAACGGCTTCGGAAGCCGTAAAATCCTCGTCGGACGGCTCAACCGCGGTATCAACCACGATTTCGTCCGTGATTGTGACGTTTATGGACGCGTCCCATGCGGAGTTTACTTCTGCCGCCGGAAGTCCGAGCCTTGACGGTGCAATCGGAAGGAACCACGCCTTCGTCAAATCCGGGTGCCAAATCTCAAGCCACGGACGCTTGTTCTCTTTCTTGAGCTTATCGTACTCGTCGCAAATCTTCTCCCATGTGTCGATAAGAACCTGCGACATCTGGAACGTGAAGCTCTGCGCGCCTGACAGGTCGAGCAGTCCCGGAACGGAAGTCATGTACTTCGTTGCGTTTAAGGAAGTGGTGTCAATCGTCTCCGGCTCCGGGTTCATGTCCGGGATAGACTTCGGTTTCTGTAAGTTATAATACTTGGTTGACGGACGCGTTCCAGCCGTTTCCTCAAACGCGATGCCGACTTTCATGCCAATGGTTGACAGGTCAACCGCTACAGTAAATGCCATGATATTTCTCCTTTCTACCGCTAACTTTTCGCGGTCAGCGACGCGTTCCTTGACGCGCCGGTGAAATTACTCTGTTTTCTTCTGCTGTCTGACAATTTGGTCTGCGCCGGTCGACGCCAAACCGCTTACGATGCCGACTGCCAATGCATTGATGATGTCCGTTGCCGGGAAGTCCGGGATAACTTTCATGCCGACTACGCCGAGAATCGCTCCTGCGACTCCGACAATGACGGGAATCCACTTGTTATCCAACGGAACGGCTTTTGCGACCATGCCAATGAGGTAGCAGATAACCGTGATCCCTACCACGCTTGCAACTCCTGCAAAATCCATAACGCTCTCTCCTTTCCATAAAAAATAGAGCCTCCCGGCTCCTGTCTATGCAAAACCGCCATGCGGTCATTGCCTGTTGTAGTGTTGTTTAAGCGTTGTTTAAGTGTTGTTTAAGTATCATTTTCGTGAGGTCACGAAAAAGGTCAGCCGTCCATCTCGCTCACCGACGTGTACCACTTTGCGCCGCAGTTCGGACAGGCAATTGTGTGGACAGTTAAACCGCGCGCCGGGTCGAATTCCGCTTCGCCGTCCTCATCGAAGCACCCGTCCACAAGCTGTCTGATTGCGTCCACTTTCTCGCCGCATCTCGGGCAAGTCCAGTAATAATCTTCTACGTTCATGCTTTCCCCTCCCCCAATAACTGTCCCGTGTACGTCCGGCTGTACCGGCTCGTCACGCGCTGAACATTGTCGCCCTCGTCGGTCAGCAGTTCTGCCCCATACGTGCGCCGGAAACCCATTCCGACCATGCAGTCATGCGACGCGGCATCAATCGCAAATACCGTGTCCTGCGCGTCGTAATCGTCCCTTGCGAAACTGTCTACTTGGAACGACAGCGACGTTGCGCACTCTTCGCCGCCGAGTGCAGTTGAGAGCGCCGGGTTGCCGAGCGGGAATATCCTCGCGTACTTCTCCGAGTTCATCAGTGTCTTGCTCCGGCTCATGGATAAATTGCCTTTTCCGACGACCGGCTCCATAGCCGCCGCCCATCGGTCAAATACTTTCATGTATGGATTGTCCGTAACATCTGCCATGTCAGCCGCCTCCGAATACTTCTTTTGCTATCTCCCGGATTTTCTGCCGTATTTCCACGCTCGCCTTATAAACGGGCATGGTGCTTTCAGTCCCGTATGACCGAACCGATTCGCCCGTTTCCGCTTGATAGTACCAATAATCTTCTGCGCCGTGTCCCTTGCCGTAGGAGCCGATTGTGTAGCCAAGTTCTTGCCCTTTCGGGTGGGGGCTTGTGCCTGCCGGTGTGTTGTAGTGGATGCCTGCGCCGAATTCAATCATCAGCAGGTCAGCGCCCTCAACCACCAAAACCGCCCGTGAATAAGAGCCGAACGAATTCAGTTTGATGTACGTATTATGATTCTTGTCCGAGTCACCCTGTGCCGCCGCTATGTTCGCATTAATGACCGGGATTCCGACTTCTGCAAGCCTTTGAACAAACAAATCGTTCTTTGAGATGAGCGATTGCTTGTACCTCTGCAATTCCTTAACCGCATTCTGTATAGACCCTGCCGACAGATTCATCTTAATGGTCTTTGGCATCACAAATTCCCTCCGATACGCTCTATCCCGTAGCGCGCCACATTGGATTTCTGCGTCGTGATTATCCGTTTGAGCCTGTAGTCCGGCGGCGTAACCACGCCTTTGCCGTCCTCACGCTTTGCAAGGTTGCCTTTCGCGTCAAGTTTTGGTTTTCTGTCCACCCACACTGCCATACCCTCAACAGGCTCAAATGAATTACAGCACCCTCTTGTCTTGTGGTATATGATTTCCCGGTCATAGTCCGGCACAAGCCCTGCGCCGAGTTCATCCGGCAAACCTGCCGTAGCCGTCACGACTAAGTGCATCTCCATCGGCTTCTCATAAACCGGGACGGTCGATGTACCGACGATCTTCTCCGTGATTTTGGCAAACCATACGCTCTGCCGGTCGCGTGATAGTGAACGCATTAGGACACCAACCTTTCCATCTGATACGGTACTATGCGGATTGCTTCGTCTCCGAGGACGGAGTAGGCGATTCCGTACACTTCCATTCCGTAATTCGCCAAGAGATTACAGCACCATTCCTCTGCATCAATCCAATATTTCCTCTTCACCATCGCGTGAAGTTCCGGCAAAAGATTATATGAAAACATCGCGCAGTGACCCAACTCATGGATAAAGACGCGGTTTAGAAAACTCCCACGCAGATTGTCCGCAAGGTAAATCGTCATGGTCTCAGGGTCTGTCACGGCGCAAGTCAATATGTTTTGCCTATCTATCAGAATCGGGTCTGACGGTCGGACGAACCGAACGTGCCAGAGTAGTCCGTTCATATAAAATTCGGTCAGCATGGTATCACCCCAAAAGAAAAGCCCCAACCCGCAGGTCAAGGCTTTTCATCTTTACTGCAACTGCTGTACCATCTTCGTCAAGTCAGCTTTCATCGTCTGCCTTAACGCCGGGTCAGCGTCGCGCCACATCTCTTTGATGTTGTCCATCACGTCCTCGGTGTACTCTTTCATGGACATTTCCATGTCCTTCTTGGACTTCTCGTCCTTCGTCTCGGTGTAGTGTCTGCGGTTCTCGCGATATGAGTCGTAGGAACGACCGTATCTCGAACCCTCGCCACGTCCGTCGGAATAGCCGTAGCTGTCACCGCCGCCACGGTTGCTGCTGTTCATTCCACGGTTGCCACCATTTCCACTGTTTCCACGGTTGCCGCCCATCGAGGAATTACCGCCGCGCCCGTTTCCGTAGCCCATTGGCATCATCATTTCGTACTCGTCCATGCCAATCATGTCCTCAAAGTACGGATAGCGCATTTCCGGCGGCATGTAGCCCATCCTGCGCCCGCGTCCTCTCGGCGCAAATCTGCCGTTGGAATAACGGTTGCGGTTGTAGCCCATGCGGCGGTACATCTCTTCGCCGCCCTCGTCGCCGTATTCCTCTTTCATCTGCTTGAGGATGTACTTGGCTTCCTCCTCGTCCTCTTCCTCGGATTTCTTCATCGCGGCTGAAATTCTGGCGTAATATTCGGCTTCTGCCAAATCTTTCACCATATCTACGACTTTGCCGTATTCCTCGGTATCGACGGACTTCAAATCTGTGCAGGCCTCGTTGTACATGAACTCGGCGAGCTTTTCTATCGTGCAATGAATATGCTTCACATCCATAACGTCTCTATCCTCCCTCACTCTGTCGGCGCTGTGCCGTTGATAGATTGCAGATTATTGTTCTGCTGAAAACAAATCTTCCCAAGAATGCGGAAACTGCCGCCCGTTGCGCTTGTCTGCACAACCGTGCTGTATTTCGTTCTTGTTCTGAGTGTCCCTGCGGTCATCTGCGCTCCGTTGCAGAGTAACAAAGGATAAGCAACCGTCCCTTCCCCGATGGTGATTACCACCGGCGCGCCTACGATAGCGTCTGTTGGGATTGCCTGACTTATAACCAAGCAATATTTATCGCAATTCTCATAACTTCCTGCCGGAATATTGATTGTAAGCACGCCAGAGTCATACGTCACCGCTTGGGAAATCACAAGATGGTCGCACAGTTTGCATATATTCTTACAAGCCATGTCAATTCCCCCTGTCTGACAAAACAATTTTTTCAATGACTGACATTTTCCCTTTTAATTCTGCCACTTCTTCGCGCAATTCATGGTCTGTTCCGCTAGGAAAGCCAAACGCAAGCAACATCATCAAAGGAATAAAAATCCAACTATTGTCAGTCCACGAATCTTTCTCGATTGCATTTTCTTTTTCCATATTTATTTGCTCCTTATCAGTCAATAAGGGGCAGGAAAACCCGCCCCTTAGAATTAATCAGCCTTTAGATCGGCGAGTTTTTTCAATATTTCCTTTTGGTTCTCAATGATTTTGTCCAGATATGCCCTGTCCTGCCTTTGCAGTTCTTCCATCAGATCGTCCGTGGTAGTCTGCGCAAGGTCGTTTTGTAATCCCATAAGCTGAAGCATTACAGAAAACAGCGTCAGGGCATCAAACAGGCTTATGCCATTGAGATTATTGCTGTTCATCAGCAGCAACCGCAGCCGGAATTAGCTGTCTGATAGCCGCAACCACAACCGCCCTGTGCGAACGGATAGCCAAATGCAGATGCATACGGGCTACACGTGATGTAGGCCGGAACCGCTGTCGGTCTGAGCTGTTCAATCAGGTATGCGTTCTGCGCCTGCTGGGAAGCGGAAAGCCTAAGAGCCTGATTCTCGCTCTGGAGCGTTGCGATCTTATCCTGACACAGATAGTCAAGAATTGCCCGGCTATTTGCGTTCTGGTTGTCGATAATGTCACGCGTCGCGTTCTGAATCGTGTTCTGCGTCGCGCAAGCCTGCGTCGCCATGTCGTAGCGCGTCTGAGCCTGACCCGCCTCAAGACCACAGCAACACTGAGCGAGCTGAGTCTGCAAAGCGTTCTGGTTCTGGAGAGCAACGATGTTCGCCGCGTTGAAGCCGCCCTGAATCGTGGTGCCGAGACCGTTAATCATCTGCGCGGTGTCGTACTGCTGTTGGCAGATGGTGCTGTTCAGATTGGAGAATCCAAGTCTCACAGCGTCGTCAATGTTCTGCACGCCGGATTTTACGTCTTGGAAAGACATATCCATGCATAAATCTCCGCGAGTGAGTGCGCCCTGTACGCCCGCTCCGCCGTTTCCGCCGCCGAAGCCGCCCCATCCGTTATTTCCCCATCCGCAAAAAACGAAAAGGAATAACACAATCAGCCACCAAGCGCCGTCTCCGCCGAACATTCCGCCATTTGAGCCGCGGGAATTAGAGCCGCCCGTCGCAGCTGCGATGTCGGCCAAACTATAATTTCCATTCATCATTTTTAATTTGCTCCTTCTTTTTATTCAAAAAGGAGAAATCCGCGGCTTTCTACCATTTTTGTTGTGTTTTTGTCTATTTTGTGTTATAATTTTTATGTGCGGATAGGGTAGCTCCCGAAAGTCACAAGTCCTAGTGATTTCCGCACACTTATCAATAGGACGCACACACTGAAAGGACAGGTGTTATTTTTATGATTAAGTATCACGTTTCTGACTATATTGGGAAACAATATGGTCATCTGACTGTAATCGGTCAATCCAAAAACAGTTCTATTCCAAACGCATTCGATTTCAGATGTGAATGCGGTGCAATCGTGAGTTATGCGCCAGACCGCGTAATCAGTGGCGGGCAAAAATCTTGCGGCAAGTGTCAATTCAGTCGTGTTCAAACAAGGCCTCATAATGACCTAGAGAAATACATTGGCAAAACAAAGAACTTGCTAACCGTTATCGGATATTCCAAATTGCCAAGCGACAAAAAATGGCGTCTTGACTGTCAATGCCAATGTGGGAATACGTCCCGGTTGTTCCCATATCAATTCGATAATGGTTCCGTGAAAAGCTGTGGTTGTTTAAGAAAAGACAATCATAAAACCATTGATAGCAGAGCCAAACATCCTTTATACGGCCTTTGGTTTCAAATGATAAACCGTTGTGAAAATCCGAATCATATAAAATATTATCGCTATGGTGCCAGAGGCATCAAGGTTTGCGATGAATGGCATGATTTCTGGAAATTCGTTGAATGGTCTGATTCTGTCGGTGGTCGTCCGAAAGGTTGCACCATTGACCGAATTAACAATGACGGTAACTACGAACCATCAAACTGCCGTTGGGCGACTTCATTTCAACAGTCTATCAACAAATCCTCAACCCGCATACTCGAATATAATGGCGAGAAAAAATCTATCGCCGAGTGGTCGGCGTCTACTGGGTTGAGTTGGGCTTTGATACATGGGAGAGTTTCCAGAGGATGGTCAGCCGAAAAGGCACTTACAACTCCGCCAAATCAGAATCTCTCTCGCAAAAACTCTTGATGCTATGCCCCAAACATATTTCTGGTTGTCTGCATCACTTGGTTAGGGTCTAAACCCTTTTCCTTGCAAATATTCTTAACCATTTCCTCAACGCCTTTGGTGTTTCCCTGTTCCATCATACCGAGGGCGTTGTTTATTAATGGGTTATTTCCTGCATTCTGTCGCATCAGGTTCATCAATGCGGCCTGCGGATTCCCGCCATTCCGTAACATTCCGATCAACTGCAGAGGGTTCATGCCTTGCTTCCCCCTCTCGACTTGGTTGCCGGAGACTCCGGGACGATTGCCGGAATCATATCCTTAATGGCGTTAATCTCGTTCACCACGTCCGTCCGCAACTGGCTGAACATCGTCTCGATCGTGTCTGCTGTAACGGTCTGTGGAACCTGCGCCGGAGTTTCCTGCGGGACTGCCTTGTATGTCACAATCCGGCTCGTTCCGTCCGCCATGAGCTGTTTCGTGTAGATTTCGCTTAAATCAGCTTTCGGGTAGTACGTCACCGCGCCGCTCAAGTCCACATCCTTCGCCTTGACAACATCGAGGCTGTCCACGACTTGTCCATTCAGGTGTAGCATCTGCTGTTGAGGCTGTTGCGGCATTTGATACTGCGGAACCGCCTGTTGATACTGGTTCTGCAACTGTGCTAACCTGTCCTGCATCGGCGGCTGATATGGCATCTGCTGTTGGTATGGATTCTGATAACCGTAGTTCTGTGAGTATGGATATGGCATCTTTTAATCCTCCCTTTCCCTTACAAATAAATTGTAAGGTGCTAAGGAAGTTTTTAAAAGGACAGTTATTCGCCATATTACTGCCGCATTTTAGCCATTCATTGAAATACGATTCCATTCTTTCGTAAGATACCGCCCTGATTTTATCGCTTACTTTCTTACTCAGACGGGACGATGTCCTCGTCGATATATTCATTATCTCCGCCGCTTCTTCCAGCGTGTAGTGATTGTTCCTTAAATCAAAAAACTCACGCTCCTGCGGCGTGAAATTGCAATTTTCTCTTAAAAAGTCTATATCTTTCTTTGTGAAACCAGATATATCTATCTGCTCTTCTCGATTCATTCCACCGTCCTCCCCTCAGTGGAATAATGTTCACGCGCCGTGGAATATCCCGCCGCTCAATAGAAATCCTACTACCACGCTTACGATAGAAGTAATTGCGCACAGAACCGCGCTTTCCCATCGTTTCGCGGGTTTTTCTTTTATCTCCTTTAAGTCCTCTGACATTGTGCTGATGGTCGTGCGCAGGTAGGACATGTCTTTCTCGTACCCGACCATGCGCTCGTTCATGCTCTCAAACCTTTGGAAAAATTCCTTGTGGGTTATCGTGTTCCGCTCAATGTCCTTCTCCAAGTCGTGAATGCGTCTCTCGTTTATGCACGGTGTCTCACAGCTCATGCAATCACCTCGCAAGCCAATCTCTCCCCGTATAAAATGCGCCCTCCCCACCTCCGATGATGGACGCTCCCTGCGGCGCAAGCGGGGAGGAGCCGTGCGCCGCGCTCCGTCTTTTACTACAAAATTCTGCTTTCTGGCACTATCCCGGCAAAATAGCTTTCTGGTGTTCCTGCGTTTTCAAATGATACACTGCTTCCTCCCTCAGAAAACGCAATTGCGCCTTCCTCTCCGCTAAAATCAAAATGCCATTTTGCTATTTCGTAAACTCGTCTGTTAAGTAATGCCAATGTCGACTCTTTTGCCTTTTTTGCTTTTTTTTCAGACTGAAATGAATACGGGTACTTTCTTATTGCCAACTCTTCTACTGCGTTGTCTATAAGAAACAGAAGGTATGAGTCGTGCTCCGGGCAATAATCCCCAACCTTTTTTGCGTGTTCAATTAATGCCCGAAGCAGTTCTTCTCTCATGCCAAACACTCCCTTACATCTGGTTCTGCTTTTCCAAAAACTCGTTTACGACATCGTCCCTCGATGTTTTCTTAATCTCAAACCCGAGACTGGATGCCGCCGCCCGGATTTCCCGAACCGTCATGTCCTCAAGCTCCTCAAGCGTGTACTTGTGGGCATCAGAAACTGTCGGTTCTGTTTTCTCCTGCGGAGATTCCGGGGCAGAAAAAGCCGTGGCGTTTTGCCCGCCCCGGTTCTTCCCTTCGTCAATCGGCACGTCCTGTCCTGCCTCGTAGTACGTGCCGTCGTAATTCACTCGATACTTGAAAATCATGGAGTATTCCTCCTTACGACTTTACTTTGATTACGTAGATTCCGTCCATGCCCTCGAACGACGGAAGTACAATCTGCGAAGCCGTCGTGGTTACGGTATGCGCGGGCTTGTACTCGGACTTCACGGCAACCGCCACGCCGCGGTCGAGCACGGAAATGTCAACCGGCGGCTGTGGCATGCCCATGAAGTTCATCATCGTCAATTCCTCTGGCGTAGTGCCGTACCAAGTGTTGCCAAGCTGCCCGTTTCCGATGATTGTCACGTAGTTGTCCGGGTAGAACTTCTTCTCCACTCCGTCGTAGTCCGTATACATCTTGTCATAACTAAGCCAGTCAATCTTGAGCTTCCTGCGCAGGACTTCCTCGACCGTCTCTGTGTCAAGGAATCCGATGGTCTGCCCGGTGATGGAGACAAGTGCGTTCTTGACTTGGTCGCAGTCAAGCAGGTAGTCGAACGTCGTGCTGTTCCCAAGGATGGTCGCGCCGGTGTATCCGATGCTTGCGAGGTACTGAATACCCTTGCGGATATCGGTCAGCGGCTTTGCGGTCGTCGGATTGTCCCACGTCGCGCCGGAAAGATTTGACGTAAAGTGTTTTTCCGACCACTTGTTGTCCGCGTCATAGTCGTAGATGTAGGACGTGTTGTCCGCCGCGCCGATGGTAATCTTGAGGTCGCCGTCTGTCGGGGCAAGTAACTGCATCCTCATCTTCTCAACAGCGATGTCAGCGCCGTCAATCAGCGTATTGGTGTCGTCGTAGATGGAATCAATCACCGGCTGTAAGTACGGGTCGTTGCTGTCCTGAATACGGGCAAGCTCCATCATGTCCTTTTCCTTGATAATCATGGACTCGCGGAAGAAGGGCATCTCTTCCTGCGTGAGCTTTGCGCCGCCCCTCGGACGTACAGTCGGGATCGCGTCGAATGTGGACGGCTTCAGCGCCACTCCAAGTCCCTTGTGAATCTTAATCCACTTGAGGTCAAGCCCCATCTTCTTCCTGCTCGGGAAGTATGCCTCCCCAAGATACGGGATTCTGTTGCTCTCTACTTCGGTTCTGTTCATGGCAACCGATGCAGAGTTAAAGACATCTGATAAATTCAGCATAGTTCTGTTCTCCTTCCAAAAATTTTTGTTGGTAAGCGGCTACCCTGCTTTGGATAGCCGGTTTTGTTGCTACGGCTTGAAAACTGCGCCGGTAAAATCAAGCACGGCAATAACCGTATCGTCAGACCTGAACGTGTGCCTCTTGCGGTCGTCGATGTTGAGCACCCAGAACATCTCGTCCTGCGTCGCCTCCTGCACGGTCGTCCCCTCGTCGCTCCCCTTGCTGTGGGTAAACGGTTTCCCGAGGAACTTCTGGTCGATGCGGAGTGCGAAGAAATGTCCGTCGTTCGGCTTGCCCGGCAACTGCGTCCACCCCGTAACCATCGGGAATGTACCCATCACATAGCCGGTCGTGCCGCCGTTCCATGCAATTTTGACATCTTCGCCCATGATTTCGGACACGGGCTTCTCCCCATACACGACTTGCTCGTCCTGCGCCATTACTGCGACGTTCGGCAGGAGCACCTTGCTGAAATCAACTGTGAACACTTCCTCGCCGGTCTCTTCCAGAATGGCAGTGATTTTGTCTTCAACCGTCACATTCTCGATGCGTATAATCAGGTACGGGTCTTCCTCGTTCGGCGTGATTACCTTGCCGCCAACGCCGTTCTGTGCTCCAACGCGGATTGCTTTCCCGTAAAGCTCTTCACTGAACTTGAACGGGAAGTAATGCCCGAACTGCTCACCGTCCTCGTATGGTTCGCCGTACTTTGCGACGTACTTGACCGTGCCGTGCGGCGTTCCGACCGCGCCGTTCCAGTCGACCGTCATGCCCGGCTCAATCAAATCCTCGACCTTTTTGTTGCCGTTTTTGTCCCCCATGTCTTGGGACTGACTGGGGATTTTTATGCTGTCAGCCCCGATCATTCCCCCAACTCTTCAAACACGATCATCGGGAGCTTGTCCGCAAAGGTTTTGTAATCCACGCCGGAGCTTGCCTTTGCCCTCTTCTCATTGATGTACGCCTTCTTGAGCACCGCGCCCTGCGGATTGCTCTGGTACACGTCGTAAAGCAGTATGCCAACAACGTCCGTTGTTTCGTCATGCTTCGGAACGCCGTCCTTGTTAATCGGCATACCCGCCGGGACGTACAGCTCCTTCGTGTCCTCATTTTCCTTGAAACCCTCCCCGCTTACTGCGGAGCTGAAATCAATCGTCATCGCCACTGCCTCGTAGGGCGGGCGGTTCAGGATTTCTGTGCCGCTACCGAAGGCGGCATTCTCTACTCTCATTTCGCCTCTTACTACTGCCATTTTGATTACCTCCTGTACTGTTTGATGATGTCTTCGTTTACGCCGCCGAGACGCTTCGCAGATGCGACCGCCATATCTTTCGCAGCAGAATTCTTGTCAGCCGCGCCGTTGCCCGCCGCAATCTCGGGGCGGTCGGCAAGCGCCTGCTGATATGCGCTGTCCTTGATGGACTTGATATGCTTGGCAATGTTCTCGCGGAACTTTTCCTTGTCTCCGGTCGCCTCCGCCTCCGCCGTGGACTTCGCAAGCGCCTCGTCCATGCCGATTGACTTGCCGCCCCAAAATGAGGTGTTGTCAATGACCGCCATCTTTTCCTCAAGTTCCTTGATTCTGGCATCCTTCGCCTCGTCCGCCTCTTTCTTTTCAAGAGCGGCCTGTTCCTCTGCGGTCATCTTCTCGCGGTACTTCTTTTTGAAATCTGCGGCCTCACGCGACGCGACATCTTTTAGGTTCTTGATTCTTTCCTTGTCCGCTTTCTCTGCGTTCAGCAACGCCAGAAGCTCGTCGTAGGACGGTTTCTTCTCGCCCTCCGGCTCCGCGCCGGTTCCCGGTTCTGTTCCGGCGTTTCCACTGTCAGCACCGGCTTCCCCGCCTGCTCCGCCGTCGCCCTCTGCGAAAAACTGCAGGTTCATAGGCATGACCTTGCATCTTGCCCTGCCGAAAATTCGGCTTTGACCGTAATGGTTGTTCATGTGCTTCATATCAAATCCACCTTTCTGTTTGGTTGAGCGGTTGTCTCCGCTTTGCTCTTTTTTGCCGTCTTTCTATGACGTTTGCTCCTTGTTTAACGCCTACTTCTCCTAGGCGATATAAAAAGCGCCCGTTAAGGCGCTGATTAACGATTATTCTGTTTTCATGCCGTCGATTAAGGGTGAGTTTTTCGCTTGATCGCTAAGGTCTTGCATTGTGCGTTTTTCAGTGTCTTCCCCTGTTTTGTATGTGGATTTCAGATAATCCTCAAAATACGGTTTACTGTCGATATATACTTGCTCCACATCTGGGAACGCTTTGACGAGTTGCAGTGCGTGTCTCGGATGTATTCCATGAGATACTGCTGAGCAAAATGCGTTTACTTGACTCGACAAATCTGCGTCATTTCTTCGCGGATACTTGTACTCCACGTCCGTGCTGTGAACCTTTCGGATGGGCGCATCCGCCGCAAGGATATCCGCCGGAACAAGCCGTATCGCCCGGATAATCAAATTCAGCTCTTCCCGCTTTCCCTTATCGACCATCTGCTGTTTCTGCATCGCGGCAATCTCTGCGTCGCTCCACCCGGTCGATGTGTCCATCGCAACGCCTGTGCTCCCGCCGCCGCTGTTTTCGTAGCGGATAGGCACGTTTGCCTCCTGCAGGATGCGGTTCCTCTGCTCCCGGATTGCTGTAATGGTGCTGTCGCCGTTGAATGAGCTTGACAGCGGCTGAATATTCGCCGTCTTGCCCTCTCCGCTGTATGTCAGCACCCAGTCGCCGCTCTGCGGCTTTTTCTCTTTGCCCGTTTTCTCGTCGGCCGGGAAATCCACGTTATTGCCCCACCAAAGTTCCTGTGTCCTCTGCGAGACATCATTCGTGAAATCGGAAATCATAATGTTGAGCCCATCGATTTCGTCCATGTTCCGCTCAAAACTTCCCATGCGGTCGGACGCGCGCTCAAACTCAACGATCGGGATTGCGCCGAGCGGGTTCACCTGCTCGCTCTGGATTTCCCAACCCTCTATCTCGAAACGCTTCTTGTCCGTGAAGCACGTAAATTTCAGCTTTCCGCTGTTCTTGACAAACGTCACGCCGAGCACCTTTTTCCTGCCTACTCCATTGTGGTAGACGCAGAACGCATAGCGCGAATCAAGCGTGTAGACGTTCGCAAGCGCGCCGGTGTATACGCCGTCGTCTGTCCAGTACAATTCATCTGCCTTGAATTCGTCCGCAGTTTTGACATCAATCAGCCGGTGTCCGATTCCGCACTTCTCCACGAAATCGCCAAGCTGTAAATCTTCGCGCGGCATGTTTAGCGCATTCTTGAGCATTTCATTCATCGCGGAGATGCCCTCGCTGTCCCTGTCTGCGTCTGTTCCGTGCGCTTCATTGCTTCCGCGCTGTACGAGCATCTTCGGACTGCTCCAGAAGTATCCCTTGTTGAACTCGACAATCTGGTGTGCCACATTGTCGTGAATCCGAATGTCGATGTCTTTGCGAACTTTCTTCTCGCGTTTCAGCGGTTGCAGTCCGGCTTCAAACTCAAACAGGCTTTGTATATCTGCCGCATTCGCCAAATGGACAGAATATGCCTTGCGCAGAACCTTGATGATATTGTCGCTATTTACTTCTTTTGCATCCGTGTAGATTTTCTGTCTGCCAAGCAATATCATTTTCCCACCCGCTTATCAACATAGCTCCCGCCAAACTGTACGCCGCTCCCGCTCGTCCGTTTCTTGAACGTCTGCGGCTCGTCAACCCAAATCTTGCCCTTGTTGCGCATGTAATCCTTGAGTTTCTGCTTGTTTGTCTTTTCCATAATCCACCACGAAAAAAGCGCCCGGACTTTGCCGGACGCATTTTTGTCATATCATTTTTCTTTAGCATATCATGTTTTTTCGTAACATGTGTAACAACTTTTGCAACAAAAAAGGACGGTGGTTAGCCGCCCTCTCTCCGAATCTTTTCTTCAATCGCCTGTAAAATAAACTTCCTCACAGAAATACCTCTTTTCCCCGCTTCTGGCGCAATCACATCGTCATAGTATTTTTTCTTTACATCAAGCGGTATTCTTTTAAGGTTGTCTCTTGCGTATTTGATACTGTATCCTTTTTGCTTCTCGTTATATGTCATGCTCGCACCTCCGTTTACCTGATTGTATCACAATTCTGTAATTACGTACATATAGCAATCTGCATAATTTTACGTACGTATTTTTATAAATATTGCCCATTGATAATTATGTACGTATAGCATATAATAGGGCTATCAAAACGCAGGAGGGCATTCGGAATGAAAAGGATAAATGAAGAGAAATGGGGGCAAATCGACGAAACCATATATCTCGGTAAGTACTATAAATTATGGGAATCTAAAATTTATGGCGACGAAAGGGCGGCAATTGTAACGGACGGTCAGGGAAATATCCTAGACAGAACATGGGATACGTTATCCGAATGGGTACATGAAAACGAGTGCGAATTACAGTGAAAATTTGGCGGTCGTAATGACCGCCTTATTCTTTTTCCATAAATCTCTGAAACGCCATTTTGACGCTCCCCTCGGTGTTCCCTCCGCCTATCCTGTCCGCCACTTTGTTCCACGACAGGTTTTCGATGAACCGCAAGTTGATAATCCGGCGCATCCTGCTGTCGTCCACGCTCTTAATGAATTCTTCGACCTCGTTCGTCTTTTGCAGGATATCAAATTCAAGGATTTCAAGCGTAGACTTGCGCTGATTGAGAAGCAGGCGTTTTGTCAGTAAATCCGTCTTTTTCTTCTCATACTCCCGTAGCGGCGCGCCCTCAATCACGAATCCTTGATGCCCGCCCATGCCGCCGTATACCTTATCTTTGACGGTTTCCTTGCCCTGCTCGATGCGTCGGAGCTGTTTTTCGATATGGGAGATTGTTCGTTCAAGTTTGTCAATCTTCTCCTGCGTCTCCCTCACTTCTTCCTGCATGTCTGAATACTGAACAAGAATGTCTCGTGATACCATTGCGCACCTCCTATATCGGGCTTCTTATGATCGATGTCGATTTTACATACAATCTTCTGGTTACAAAAAGGGCAAAGTTGGCAAATCCGTCCGGTACGTCGTCGTGCGGATTTTTTCCTACGACGGAATAAGATAAGAGCCATCCCATCATTTTTCCGTAGTCCTCTTTCGGCGTATAATCTTCTTTGTTTTTGAACAGGCAGTTCTTTTTTACCCAGTCAGCGTTTACGATAATTCTTGTCTCTTTGTTTGTCTCTGTAGGCTTGTCCGTTATGTTGCACCTCCCGCCTTTCTCTTTTACCCTTTTGTTTACCTCAAAAGAAACCCGATCTCCGCCGTTGTTTGACTCAAATTCGCATTGTTGCATTCTGTGATTTACGATCAAATTTGAAAGTCTTTCGTACTGCACGCCATAATCTGAATTATCGTCGCATATGCAATCGACGACGTAGAAATCGGAATCGTATTGATATACGCATGGCATGAACATGAAGTCTGTTCCTTTGTTTTTTACATCGCATATTCCGAGAATCGCGTCCGGCTCTCTCAATGGAAGTGAGGAATATCTTCGCAAATCATCGTCGTGATAAAGAAGTCCTTCTCTTTCGATCGGCTGATTTTTGTACAGGCACTTGTATGATATTTCGTCCATCGTCAGTTCAATGTCTTTGAAGTGCTTGACGGATATTCCGTTGTACTTGTAAAGGAAATTGCTTTCCCCTGTGACCGGGTCAATATCCGGCACTGTGATAAAGCGGACTGTGTCGTCACCTTGATACAAAAGCTGAAGCCTTCCTATAACATCGTGAACCGACCACCGTGTTGCAATATGTATTTCTTTTACCTGTTCATTCAGCTTTCTTTGTCTTGCGTCTGTTCCGTATATTCTCCACAGCTTGTCAAGCTGATTTTTGTTTAGTGCTTCCTCTATGCCACCTATTAGGTCATCGCAGTAAAGATATCGGTTACATCGCACTTTACCTGCGTTTTTTGATCCGACAGACGTGCATTGAATGTTTGCATACGGCTTATATTTGTCAAAATTTATAGTTTCTGCTTTCGCATTTGTGGCTTGTAGTTTTACGCTCGGGAAAATCTCGCTCCATGTGTATTCCTGTGAATCCGTCGTGATATCGAGAATCCCCTTGTAAAACATTTCAGTAATGTCTCCACTATGCGAAAAGAAAAGGCTATAGTCTTTTGGGTATTTCCCGATAATCCACGAGCAGAAGAATTTTTCGAGCGTGGTTTTTTGTGTCCCGGGTGGCATGGAAATTGACAACATTCGCAACTTGCCATCTTCCAAGTCTTGCATTGATTGTATAAGTCCGTGTTTTTTCAGTTGTTCCTTTTTTGGCTCGTAAAACTTTTCCGGCTCTTCACGTTTCCTTTCAAGGTAAAGAAGATAAGATTCAAACAGATACGGCGCTTCCAACAACAGCAGATTCCAGTACAGTTCCCAGAAATCCGCTTTCCCGGTCTGCGCGGTCATGTACTGCGCCATCTGGTGCGTGTACGTGCTCAGTTTCATCGACCAGTCGCGGAACTTCCTGTCCTCGAACCCGATTTCCTGCTTTGCGTTCACGAGAAGCTGGTACATCGACCATTGGTTGAAATAATCCTGCATGTCGCAGGACAGGATTTTCTTTGCTTCTTTCTGATAGTATTCCTTTGTCCCCTGTTGCACGCAAAAAGCCCCCTATCGCATGATAAGAGGCCTTTTCCCCGTTATGCCCGCCCGTTTGCGGGCACCTTGACTAAGCTTTGACTAAATCGCCGTATTCCTTGACTAACCTATGACTTTCTTCTTCACCTCGTAAATCCGCACGCCGTCCTTCGCCGGGTGGATTTCGATGGAATTGCCGCGCTCAAGTGCTTGCGCGATGCCTTTTATCTCCGGCGTAATAGTTATTCTATTTTCTTTTTCCGCTTCCTCAATGACTTTGTTGTAATCCATTCCGTCCCCACCCCTCAGCAATATTCCCCCGTGTGGTACATCAGATTCTTGATTATGTCCCCGGAAACGAAGTGCGACAGGTTATAGTTCACGTCTTTTCCGAACTTTGTCCCGAAGTAATCATCGACCGTGGCTCTCTATGCTTTTTATAAATTCATTCATTTCCATATTTTCTCATAGCATTTTCGCGTGATATTCTCAATATTTCTTCATAAAGGTTTTTTGAATCGCTAGTTTTTTCTTTGCTTTGTTCTTTACTTTGTTCTTTTTTCCTGTATTCTGCGTAAGATATTTTTTCTATATTGCATTTTCTCATTATCTTAAACGCATTTCTCGGGTCATAGAATTCTTTCTTGAATAAGTAAAATTCGTTTTCATCAGTAAAACTTCTTTCTACAAATTTGTTTATCTTCGGTCTTGTTTCCTTTATTCCGTTATTTGTAAAAACTTTTTTAATGTAATTTGTGTAATATCCGTAAGAACGAACAATATTCCTATAATTCTCCTTGAAATCGTTTATATCTTCCTCGCTCAATAAATAATCAAGATGCAATGCGCCTTTTGCGTTATTGCAATGTACGCAAGCCGTCACTAGGTTGCTTTCTCTGTTATCTCCGCCCAGACAGACAGGATAAATGTGGTCTATTTGCAGTTTCACGTCTGGCGCTTTCGCTCCGCAATATCTGCACGTGAATTTATCCCTCTCTAAAATCTTAAATCTCAATTTAGAACTTAAGCTTCTTGACATACCATACCTCCATGTTGATACCCCATGATTTATAAAAACAGCGGACAGGCAATCATGGTTTTGCTTTTCGGGAGCGACCCTATTCCGCTGATTTTACCTATGCGCCGCCACGGGAATCGAACCCGGAATTTCCTAAATGCATTTAGGCGTTTCTCCATTGAAACCTGCGGCGCGCCGCCATTTAAACGTCCAGTCTTTCCCGGTGTCAGGCTCACATTTCCGTGTGGATAGTTCTACTGTCCGCGATCACTATCATACACCGCTTTCTGTGTTTTTACGTGGTGTCTCCCACAAACGGAATCGCAAGCTGTGACACCTGCGAAACCAAAAGGGCAGGCGTGGATTTGCACCACGCATTGAGCCTTCTTAAGCACTTGCTCGGTTCTCTGGTTCTGGATTGTTTATTTGCCAGTCCCACTGCTCAGTTTGTTTTACCCTCTACAGAGTAGAGGTATCCCAACACAGTCTCTTGGTCTATCCGCAATGGTGCGCCTCGGTGGATAACCGATATTTACCGCTCGTTCGGGCGCTGAGTTCACGGCCACCATAGCAAGAGTATGCCCAAAGTCCCTACTTTGCGTCTACCTGTTCCGCCACTGCCCAAATAAATATTAATGGATAGGCGCGGAATTGAACCGCGCACGAGATACCAGTCCAATATCTCTCGCCTGGGACAACACGCCCTCTACTGTGCTGACTGTTCACAATCCCGACTCAACTTAGATTGTGCTTGCTAGCGTCTCTTTCCGCCACTATCCTCTGGCCGGTAATTGGATTCGAACCAATGTCTGACGGGTACAAACCGCCTGCTCTACCAATTGAGCTATACCGGCACGCATTCCTTAAAAACTCCCCGACACGCTTCTATGCTTTGCGCCGACCTTATATACTCAGGAATGCATCTCTCCGACGCAGGACTATCGCAATCACCTGCTTTGTCTTATCTGCGGAGAGAAAGTTTTTTCCGCGGAATCGTTGCGAGACCTATCCGCGGCTGTGGAAGATGTTTCGTCTTTTGCGATGCAAAATACGAAATCGGGACGGAGGGATTTGAACCCTCGACCATCCGGATATAAGCCGGAAGCTCCACCGTTGAGCTACGTCCCATTATGCGGTTCCCGCTTAAATTGTCACATCGTGGACGCTTTATTTTCGCTCATTATCCGCCCGTTTTGGCTAACCACGCAGTTTTCAGCGAGCATTGTCATTCTCTGTGAGGGAAACCGCACCGCTCACATCAGCCGGGAGCGACCCGGCAACTTTGGGACGGAGGGATTTGAACCCTCAACCATTCGGATATAAGCCGAAAGCTCCACCGTTGAGCTACGTCCCATAATGCGCTATCCCTTTCGCTTATCTTTTCCCAACCTTCTGAGTGATGGTACTTTCGCAGAGGTTCGCTTACTCGGAGGGCATTCCCTTTAACTGATAGCGCGATTCCCTCCCGGGGCTATGACACCCCTTTAGCCAGCATCCGCTAGGAGGGCGAGGTTATACGAAAAATGAAAACTGAGCTGAGGATGCAGGATTCGAACCTGCGGTAATCAGATTCAAAGTCTGATGCGTTCGCCGCTTCGCCAATCCCCAGAATTAAACTTCAATCACCCTAATGGATTTCACAAATTCCCGTGGAAAATCAATGAAATGTCCGTTCTGAACCACCTCAAACATCTGCTCGTCTTTGATGTAGTAGTACGAGCTGTCGTCGCTCTCGACAACTTCCTCACTACCATCTACAAACTCGATTTTAACCACGCCGCACCTCCTATACCCACAGCAACGCGCTGTTGATGAAATAGAGCGCAATCATCGTCCAGAATCCGCAGATGGAAAACCTGTCGTCCGGCTTGCTCCACGACAGACCGTGGCTGAAATAGAAAATCACTCCGGCGAGCATGAGGTTTAAGATTGTCGTGATAACTTTGAGTGTGAACATCAGATTTCTCCCATAGATTTTTCGAGTGCCAGAGCTTCTTGCTCAAAAAAGTCGCATAGCAACTTTTCCAGTCTATTTTTCGTATCATTTCCAAAATCACACATACTTACCATATTTGCATAAACGCAATCAACCGCCAGTATGCCGTCTTTAATAAGTTTCGCGCTTTCTCTGCATTTTTCTGCCTTTTTCTTCTTTTCCGTATATTCGTTTATCTTATTTTTGTATTCTTCATATTCTTTCCGTGTCATGAATTTTCCTCTTTCTTTCTCATATTCCTCAATAACTTGCTTGTCATGCTCTGACAAATCCAATTCAAGCGTGCACGTTTCGTCCGGGTATATTTCGTTCCACCTTATCGAAATTCCGCAAATATTACATATTCTGCAAATCATTGGAACAAAATGAAAGCAATCCATTTCCAACAGTATTTCTTTTTTAAACGTAAATTTCTTCATGAATTCCGTGTCATTCATCGCTCCACCCCTATCACCCTATCCAGAATCTTCTCCGCAACCTCCCTTGTCGGCTGAAACGGCAACTGCAAGCCCTGTTCCCTGACCGAGCTTTCGATGCTTGCGGCAAAGGAATCGTAAAGGTCGCCGCGAACCGTAAGCTCGTACCGCAGTATTTTTATCGCATTTTCGACCGTATCCGGCGTAAATCTGAATAAAATATCCGCATGGTTTACTTCGATATCGCCAAGTGTTAAAAGTTCCACTGTACACGTCGGAACACTCTCAATGTCCGCATGATAGTCAATTGACCGGCATCGCACGTCTATTCCGTTTATGCTGACTTTTGTCGGAATTGTCGTTCCACTGTCATTTCGTACCTTAAAATAAACCGCATCGTCTTTGATTTTCAAATCCTGCATACACTCACCCCTTTACGCAAACGGCAACTCATCACCTATGTCGTCCGGGATTTGCATGAATCCGTCCGGTGAAGTCTGCGGCATCGGGTTCGGGTTGAACGGCTTCTCCTGCTTCTGTGCGCCGCGGCTCTCGCAGAACTCGTGTCGTTCCACAACGCAGTCGTTTGTGTAGACTTTCTGGCCTTCCTTGTTCGTGTAGTTCCCGGTTGACCATCTTCCTTCTACGGCAATCTTCATGCCCTTATGCAGGTATTTCTCCGCGAACACGGCCTGTTTGCCAAATGCGACGCAGTTGATAAAATCCGCAGGCGGTTCTCCCTCGCGCTTGAATACCCTGTCAACCGCAAGCGTATACTTCGCAACGGCAGAGGAATCACCTTTATTTGTGTATCTCGTTTCCGGGTCGCGCACAAGGCGACCGCATAATATGACTTTGTTCATGGTGCTCCTTTCAACTTGTAAGCAATTCTTATAGGTTCAATTTTATATAAAATGCATCAAGCAGAACCATGTCCGCTTTCGTGTAGCGCGTTCACTTATTGGCTACTCCGCTTCTCCTTGCTCGTCAGTTGAGTGCCGTTTACAAGGCTGTCCGACTTATTATGTTTTCTGCCATGCGCCCTTCTATGGTGGGAGCGCTCACATGCTTTACAAAACCACCCGCAATGTCGGTCACGATATGTCCTTAATTACACCCGGCATGATACGCTTTTGCGCTTGGCGGGGGCAACCGAGTTATCGGTGCTTCCGACGCGTTCAGATTTGCTTTACACTAAACTTTCAGCCGCTTGATACATCATATTCTCTTAACATATTTTCTGCCGCCTCTTCCTTTTTTCTGCTTGCATATTTCCTGTTCGCAAGGCACCACTCACAGCTCCCGTGATTCCGGCAGGTGGGATCTACTGCTTTTGCGCCACGATATTTCCGGCGGCGCTCTTTTCCGTGTTCAATCGCTTTGTCTAGGCTCATATCAATAGTCTCATGAAAAACAGGAAAAACCACCGGCATATCTTGACCGATTTATGTCGTAATACTCTTCTTTTGAAAGCAAATTCACATTGATAATTTCCCCGCAAACCGGGCAGGCAACACTTTTAATCTCTCCATTATACGCACGGCTTATTTCGCGCTTAACATCAGACAGCTCATATTCGATTTCTGTGCCGCATTTCGCACACCTTGCGTAATATTTTTTGTCTTCTCCATTTTTTAAAATCTTAATCATCTTTTTCTCCTCCTACAATTTAAAAAATTTTTGTGTCATACCATTTCCCGCCCGGCTTATACGCCCTGTCGAGCGCATATCTGCGGCAGGAATACTCAAATGCTTCCACGTATCCGATGTGGTGTCCGTCAATCGCGCATTCGTAGTGAGTAACCACACCGTTTTCATCTTCGACGCGGATATTCCTGTTGCAGGTACAGCAGACGCGTTCAATCTTGCTCTTTCTCATAGTCTATCAATTTCTTTCAGTAAATCCTTAATAATTCTTCTACAAACAAGACACGCCGAGCTATCTTCTTCATACAAACAATTTTCGCACGGATGCTTCTGGTTTTCTTCTGTACATTTATGCAAAATTTTCGATAATTCTTTTATTTTTGAAATTGCGTTTTCTTTCTCTTTCATGTAGATTCCTCCGCAAAAGTTTGAACTTGCAAGCAATTCTTACAGGTTTAACCATCGCTCTGATTTGTGAGCAATATGCTTTTCGGCTCAAAGCACCAAAGTCCTTGACCGTACTCGTCGACAGGTTGCTCGATATATCCCATCTCTTTCATTTTGTCACAAAATTCCGGCGCAACTTGGATATATCCTTGCAGCTTCCCATGACCACAACAGCACCCGATCGTTTTGATACCCATTTCATTCAGTATTTTGACTTCTGTGGCAAGACATTTGTCACAGCATATTATTTTCCCATCCGTGCCCGGCACTTCGACGTAACAATCATACGTACCAATCTCAGAGCATCTCAGGCAGTCCAAAACGTTGTTTAGAACATCAACGCACCCTTTGTCTTTCCTGACCTCGGCTATGTTGTTAAATTCCATAACATCAATAATTGCCTGTATTTCCTCTATTGCGTTCTGGTAATCAGCCCTCATTCTTTCCTCCATCTAATTCAGCTTCATCAGTGTTCATTTCCAATTCCTCACAATGACTTCCAAAATAATCATAATACCGTAAACAACAGTAAACCACGCGCCGTTTCTGTTGTCTTTACTGCTCGCCTTAAAATCGAGAAATGCGATACATAGCACAGTTATCGCTGTCTCAATTATCGTCAGCATCTTGCCCCTCCATCTCGCCCCATGTCCTCGGCGTTCCGTCCGGGTTGAGCATGACGGTGAGCGCGTATTCGTAAAAACCATCGTATTCAAGATAGCAAACCCCGGTCTCTCGCTCTTCGAGTATAGAATATCCATCTGCAAACTTGTGCCGGATAAACATCGCGCCGGAAACGGTCTCGGTTTTGTCGTTCTCAACGATGCCGCCCGAACAGCCGGTCAGTGAAAGTGCGGCGATGGTTGCGAGGATTAAGAGTTTGAGTTTTCGATTCATGGTTTCTCCGTAATTCCTTTTTTGTTTTTTGCGATTTTTGAAACCGCTTATATCGTCACCCTGCTGTATCTCTCGCTGTTCAGCACCGAATACATCATCTCAACCGGCGTTTTGTCGATACAGCCAATCAAATTCTTGAATGTGCTCGCGGACTGCCCGGAAACAAGCTGTACGCCCTTTCTGTTCATGTCTGCGAGGAATACGTCGTGCCTGCTGTTGACGTTCCAAAACACGATGTTCGGCACTTTGTATCCGCTTTCCTCATAGATTCTGGAAACATAATCGTAAAACTGCTCGCCGTGCTCCTGCTCCGTGCATCGGTCAATCTCCATGTCAGAGACAATAATCAGAGACTTTGGTATTTCCTCCTGCGTGCAGTGGTTTTTGAGCGCAACGTCCAGAATCTTCATTAAGGCGGCTTCAAGGTTTGCGTTCATTCCCCATTCCGCTTTCGAAATAAAGCGGATTTTCTCCGTGATTGTATTCCCTTTCAGTTTGACAAACTCCGGCTTGCTGGAAAATGTCATGAACAAGTTGTGGTATGCGCCCTTGTTCCGCTCCGCGAAGTACATCGCAAGGCCGATTGAGGTTGCCAATGGTCTTCCGTGCATGGAGCCGGAAACGTCAGCCATGACGATCGCGTTCACGTCGCCGTCAACATAGTCCGGTAGATTGTTCCACTGCGCCTCCAGAACCTTGCTGTCCTCGTTCTGGTACAGGATTTTCTCCACAATGTCATACGGATAAAGCGTCGCGGAGTTGATTTTCTCATTCCCGGCGTTTACCAAGTCAAGATACTCAGAAAATCTATAACCATCATGCCGTGAGAAAGCGTTTCGGTAGTTCATCATTGCACGTGACGGTACAGCCCGGTAATTCACCTTGTCCCATTGTTTTGCGGACATCTTCCGCTCCACAACGTCGATATGCTTCCTCAGGCGGTTGCAAAGACGCTTGTAGTCATAGACCGACATTCCGAGCGACTTTGCCGTGTAAATTCCGAGTTTGCGTGTGTTCCTGCTCGACGCGTCAGCTTTTTTGAGCCACTTCGCGAGAAGGGAGCACGGTTCGCCGTTTTCCATGTGGCTTTTATCGACCGACAACTGCACCGAAAGTTGATTCCACATGTCCTTTTCGAGCGGAGTGTCAATCAGGGAATAGTAATCATCGTATCTGCCGTATTCCGGGATTAAAGCCAAATTCATAAGCAAATCAATCGGATGTTTTCTTGCTATGTACTGCAAAAGGACGCGAAACGCGCGGCGCTCTCCGAGTCCTAGCCCGCGTATGTCGCGCGCATAGAACAGGCATCGCATCGCGCCGAGCGGGTCTTCCTGATAGGCAAGCTCGAATTTCTTGATGATCTCGTCCTCGGAACGCCCGCGCATCGAGCCGATGGTCGCGAACATATCCAGAAGCGCGGAATCGGTCGTGTTCTTCGCGGAAGCGCCGTTTTCTGTGGTCGTCCACTTTGATTCTTCTCTCATAATCTCTTAAAAATTCATTTTTTCTCCTTTCATTACGCCATTCAACATGTTTTTGGCGACATTTGATTTTGTGGCTGTTGGCGGTAACACAGGATTTTCGTTTCGCGTTTTTCTCCATCGCAAAGGGGATGAAATTGCTGCTCGCGAAAACATTTTCATTACGGTTTTTGGTTTTAAGATTAGCAGTCTTAACCATGAATCGCTGTGCCCGTAACGTTTGATTTTGGTTTTGGAATTATGCCGAAACGGCTCTTTTGTGCTTTTAGATTTTATCGGGAAGTGTATTAATCGCAAACGGTAATCATTGACTTAATCAGCTTGACCGTGTTCTGCGCGGCTTTCTCAAGTATCTCCGGCGAGATTTCCAAATCACGGACTTCTCCGCTTCTAGCGAGTCCGGCGCAAACACAGTCGGCAATCATCTCAAGGACATCAATCAGGTTCACGTCGTCCGGGCAATTGGACAGCAGATGATGCCGCTCCGCCTTGACGTGTAGCTGATACCACTCACTTTTCGTGAAATCTTTTCCGGTTTCCAGCGTGTCGCAGAAATCGCGCCAGAACATCAGCTCCTGCGATTTCTTTGTGCAGTCGTGGTAGCACCCGGCGATATCTAGCATGTCCGCTAGATTCTCCATTACCGCCTTAACGTCGTCTATGTGGTCATCGTTGGCTCTCTGGAACTGCAAGAATTCAACATCCTTTGGCGCGGTTCGCGTGTCACCGTATGGGTTTTTGTAAATTGCAATTGATTTCATGTGAGCTCCTTTTTGTAATTTTTTTATTTTTCAGAACAGGTTGTTTTCGGTGACCGTCCGATTTTCCTTACATGAAATTTCATTGAGCCTGTTATGGTTTTTGCGGCATTCTGCTTATCTCGGAATATCTGAATGCTCTTTTTATCGCCCAATATCTCATGAAGCCTGTCTTGGATGTTATCATCTGTGCCTTGCAGTAAATCGTCTGTGTAAATGTTTTGTGTATTCATGGTGATACCTCGTTAAGCTGTCATTTTCTTTTCCGGGAAGTATGGTTTTCCCATCATAAGCTTTAACTTCCGCTTCGCTTTCATGATGTCGTCTTCCGTGATGTCAAACCATTCGCCGATCGTGTTCTTGTCCCGAAAGTATTCATGCAGTTTTGACTCCAATTTGTGAGCTTCGAGCGGGTTCTTAACTTTAACCACGTACAGCGGACGGAGCGGTCTTGCGTTTGCTGTCTGTAAACCTTTCAGGCGCTTTTGCAAAGATTCCGCAATGCCTATTTTCGTGTATTCTCCGTCAGAGATAAAGTATACGCATAAGCCTATGTTGTCTATTGAGTATGGGTTGTGCTGTAAATATCTTGGAGATATTAAGGTGTTCATTCGATCTTTTGGTTTCATGGATACTCCTTTTTCTTTGTTGCGGTGGTTTCGGGACTCACCCGGCGCTGGCATGGATTCCCGGCAGACCCCTGCCCCGGTCAATCTGGCCTTGATTGCTCCGGGAAGGCTGTTTTGGTGCCTATATCGGGCATCTATACGACAAATCATTGTTTGTCCAATAGATCGTCCGTCATACCTTACAAATTCGGCTATTTCAAACTGTGCACTATGTATAACATTGCCTTCAGCCATGAATACATACCTTGTTTTCTGATAACTCATTCAAATTGTGTCTAAGTTGTATATCACAACTCCGGCTTCTCCGGCGCGATCAGATGCTGTTTTCGCAGCTCGTCAAGCTCCTGCATGCTGACGGCGGGCCCTCCTGCGGCGGCTATCTCGATTCTTTGCGGCTGCTCGGTGTAGCCAAAGCTTGCCTTGAGCAGGAACATGCCTCCCGGGTTGCCAGTCATGGCAGAATCGACAAGACCAGATTCACACTCTTGATACCACTTTTTGACTGTGTGGCAGTGTGCCGAGGTCGCTCCATCCTCTCCATTTCTGTATACACCATTCTTCCAGACATCAATACTATCTCTACTAATACCCGTTAATACGCTAAAGTTAAGTATTGTGGGCTTTTGATTGCGTTCATAACACAAAGATGTGTATATATTCCATATCCTATCTATTAACTCTATGTCTGCATAATCTATCCTGCTATTACGGTTATTGTATTTAATATCATCTTTACGCAGTTTAAATAAATTAATATATATATACTTAAGTAGGCCCTTAAAGGTCATAGACTGCGGCGCAAACATCAGCCGCTTTGCTTCGTCCTGTCCGTGTTTGCGGACAAGCTCGCAATCGTATTCGTTCACAAGTCGCGCGATATCGTTTTCTACGTCGCTAAAATCTGCGCCTTTGTATGTTTCTATCTCAGCCGTTCTGTCGCTCACATCATCTCACACCCTCGCATTCTCGCACTCGTTCCGCTTGTCGCAGGCTTCACAATCCTTCCACTCCTCGCACAAATCACCAATGCACTCGCCGTGTATGGCTTCGCACTCTTCCGCGCTCTCGTCCTTGTACATGCAAACAAAATCGCAATCCATCGCCCACACCCCCAAAAAATAAAAAACGACCTCAAACGACCGCATTACGCGATCCGTCCAAAGTCGTAAAAGGTTCTTCGCCGTGCCTCCTCAATCGGCGCTTTAACAGGCTCTTTGCTTTTGGCCTGCTCTGCTCTAAATATTTAATTATCCCAACAATACCACAGGATACAATATTCTGTCAATGGTATTTTTTACGGCGTATATTATCGCAGTACTTAATACCCGGATATATTATATATATAAATATATATTAAACAACTCAAGGCTTAGTAGAATCTAGAGGGGGAGTAAAAACAGTAAATAGATATACTTCACCGAAATACTTTAGTTATTTATATCCGCGCGCGAGGGCAAAAAAATACAGACCTTCCCCGGTCTGCTTCTTGTTTCCGTATTCTGTCGGCTTCTCCCCCTCTGAGTTCCCCGCGCCCGTCGTTATCCGGATCATACCACGGTTTGAGTTGTCTGTCAACAAAAAATAATTTGTCGAATTTTGCGGTTAATTCCATTTGACAAAATCCGCGCTCCTGTGATAGTGTTATCTTATAGCCGGGGCGCGGCGGCTGTCCCCTTTGAGTACTCTCGTTACCGCGCACGATAAAAACAGCCCGGATTTGCTCCGGGCTTTTATTTTTAAAATCTCGACCAGTGCACCGCGTTCTTTCCCTGCGGGATGTCCACCCGGAAGTCCGCGAAGCTGTTTAAATCCCTGTGCGACGTCGGGAGCATCTCGCCGCTTGCCCGTATCCACACAACCGACATTTGCACCAATACGCCCGGACGCGTCGACCTTGCGACGATGTACCACAACCGGCCATCTTTGCCGCTCTGGCCGTAGAAATCAAAAGAATCAATTCTTCCGGCTGTCAGCGCGTCAAATAGTGCCTTGTAGGGCTTCTCGTGCTCTTCCTGCATCCGTTCGGCGGCTTCCGCGTCGTCGCGCTCCCATACTGCCGCAAAATAATCTTGGCTGATTCCGTTTAACGTCGCTGTTCCGTCCACTGTTTCCCCTCCCGGATTATTGCATACTCTCAAGCGTAAATATCGCCCATCTGAGGGCGGCGGCGGTCTCGTGATCCCGTTCCTGCTCCGCGCGTTCAAGGAGCTTGTAAAGCAGTTCTATTTTCTTTTCGTTCATTCTGTTTCCCTCCTGTTTACGCGATCTCGTAGCCGTGCTTTTTCGCCCAGTTAAGCGCGCCTTTCTCGGTTTTCCAGTTGTTCGGCGCGGAATACATAACCAATTCTTCGCCGTCCTTGTCGATTGCTATAAGGCAGAAATACTGGCTTTTTGTTCCCCGATTGATAACGTATGTTTTAACTTTCATGTTATCCCCTCTCTGGTCTGCCATCTTCAGAGCCGGGAGACCGTCCCGCGGCTGACGCCCGAAGGCGTTTCGGCTTATGCGATTTTTATATCAAAATCGTATTCGATGCATTCTTTTGAGTAAAAACCTTGCTTCTGCCCGCCGTCTTGAAACAAAAACTTCCAACCGATCGAGCTATAAAATTCATAATATTTTGCAAAATATTCATTTTCAGATTTTTTGTATATCTCCCATTTTGTGCCGTTTTCCTTGTTTTCGATTGTTTTTATTAACATTTTCTTTGCCCTCCTGTATTTTGATTTTAACCCATGAGCGCCCACCGTTCACGCTGTCGCGCGGGCCTTGCGGGTTATGCGGTTTTCTTGATGATCTCGATCAGTTCGCCGCGCTTGGTCTGCACAAGTTTCTTTGCCGTCTCAAAGTCGATCTTGCCGCCGCTGATCTGCTGTACCAGTTTCACACATTCCATGTAATACTTAAACTCGTTTTTGTACGCCCGGTCAAATCTCTTTTCAAGCTGTTCGCTTTCCGGGTTCTGCTCGTATCTCGCCTCTGCTCTGCTTGCGATCTGCTCCGCGTTTTCAAGGTTTCTAAGTGTTCTCGCTAATTCGTTCAACATGTTTTCGTCCTCCTAAGATTTGATTTTGATTTCCCGCCCTGCTCCTTTTCACGTTCCCGACCGGCGCTCGGCTCGTCCGGGGCGTTACTGCTTCGCTTGGGTGGTGCTCTGTTCTTTTGATGATTATAATATACCACATATAATGCACTTATATTTTTCTTTAAATTGTTCATTATGTATAATGCGCTTATATCATTGACAATATTATGCACTTATGTTATGATATATAAAACACTTATAGAGGCGGTGAGGATATGGAAAAGCGTGAATTTAGAACCACGGAAGCGCAAAGGCGCGCCGTTAGCGAGTATGAAAAAAGGAATGATAGAATTAATGTAATATTCCCGAGCGGTACACGGGCAAAAATGAAAGAGCTGGGAATTGACAAACCAAACACTTTTATAAAAGAAGTTGTCGCGGCGGAACTTGCGCGAATGGAAAAATATAAAAAATAATGCACTTATATTATTGACACTATAATGCACTTATGTTATATTATTATTGTCAGATAGAAATATCAGACAATCAAGGGCGGAAGCCAATATACTATAGGAGGGAAACAAAATGAAGAAGAACGAGCACAACGGAATTGCAACGAGGGCGGACGAGATTGAAATATTGTCTTATGTCGGGCTGATCGACGCGGACACGATGACAGAGGACGAAATCACAGAAGAAATCAACATGCAGTACGACGGCGACTATCTGGTCGAGTGCACCGGCCGAGATGGAAAAGCTTACCTTTGGTATATGGACGAGGCGCGGCAGGCTTTTCTTGACCTTGGGAGCCACGATATTGCGTATCTCGATGAGGGCGACGTTGACCGCCTGTTCTGTTAATATTTTTCCGCTTCCCGTCTTTAGCCCGGCGGCCGTCAGCAGGCGGAAGCGGATTTTCCCGCGCTCGCGGGACTGGGGGAAACATGAAGACAGGCAAACAAATCCGGCTAGTTGCCGAGGATTTAGCAAAAAAGTGCATAGCGCAGGCAGAGGCCGCGGACAGAATAGAGTTGTCCGGGGCTAAGCTTGCGGAGATTCCGGAGCTAATTGCCGGGTGGGAAGAGGTCAAAACATATCCGATCATCACGGACGGATGTATTATTGTCAGCTACGACGGCGGGCGCGTCCTGCATATCCTGTTTGATCTGCTCCCGGAAGGGCTGATTGAGCTTAAGGGGTCTCTTGTGGACACGGACGGGGTCGCACACTATGCGCAATATACGATCGCGCAGAATGCAGACGATCCTTTGACCGTCGTCGCGTCAAATTATAACGACGCGGCAACGGCCATATACAGCAAACAACGGCGCAGGGTGGAGGAAATCGATAAATACATTGACGCGGCAATCTCCGAGAATTCCGGCATCGCGGCGGCATATCTGGCCGTGATGGCGTATCTTAATTTTCTGCTTGAGCATCCGGAGCAAAAAGAGATCGAGCGGAAGGGGCGGAAGGAATCAGCCCGGAGGACTACGAAAAAACGCGAAACCGTGCCCAGTCTTCCGGAGGAGCAAAAGCCGCGCGAGATCGTTATAAACGGCGTCCGTATTATCACCAGAGACAAAAGAGCCGTTTCCGCAGTCGTCAGCAAGACACGCCGCCGGATTGCGACGTCGTGGTCTGTGATCGGGCACTACCGGCACTACAAGAGCGGCAAAGTGTCCTATGTCCGCCCGCACGTCAGAGGGCAAAACAAGGACGGAAACGTTGCGCGGCACATCATACGGATTGAGTAAATCCGCAAGGAATCCGGGCGAAAATCCGCAAGAAAAAAGGCGGGAAAATTGAATCCGGCTTTCCCACCTTGGTTTTGTTCATTTGTACCAAAACAATGCATTTACTGCATTCGTCGTGTCGTGCAAAATTTCAAAAATTCAATTCATCAAATCCGCTGTATTTCTTCTCTGCTTTTCTCTTTCTTTCCAGACTTTCAAGCTGTTTCCGTATCTTCTCCGTGTCGCCGCGCTTCCTTTTCCTGCGCCTTCCGTTCCGCTCTCCCATTTGCTCTCCTTTCCATGTCCTGCCCGTATGATTGCAGGTACACAATCTCCACGTCCACATCTACGTCGATCGGGCGCCCGACCACAACCACTCTGTCCGGCTCTAATCTCCGGCACATTTCCTTGAATCCTGCTCGGTAACATTCTTTCCCGTCCGACGAGAAACAGCCGTTTGTGCTGACCGCAAGCGTGCTGTGCATCGGGAGACCGTCAAAGCAGTAGTCCCAGGTATCAGGTAAGCCCCAGCCGCAACACGGAATCACATTCAGCCCGTTCAGCCACATGTAATACGCCATCGCCCGGTTGCGGTAACGGTTGTATATCTGCAGGGCAAGCGGCATATCGCTGTAGGCGGAGAAGTCTGTGGAAATGACGTACTTGAAATTGCTCATCATCGGGAAATACTTGCTAGGGTTATTCCAGACCGCTTCGAACCTGTAATCATCGCAAAGTGATGAAGAATGCATTCTTTCGGCCTTTTCTCATTCTTCGCCAGATTAAACGGCACCGCCCGCAGTCCTTCCGGGTGTGCGTGGACTTCCGGCAACTGCGGGAAGTCATACTTGCCAACAAGCTCTGCGTGATAGATAAATCTCTCTTTCAGCACGTCGTAGCGCGTGTTTAAGGTGTCGTGCATGATAGTTTCCTCCCGCATTCCGGGCAATACTTAATCTCCGAGTTTATATAGTGTGTCGTTCGCCCCTTGTATTTCCGTCTGAAATAAGTTTCATCTGCGATCGCGCACTTATATTTATCGGTCATTTCATCTGCCCGGTTAATTTCATTTGCGGCTTGTATATCCGAAAATTTAGCGCAAAATCTACACTTCTTCATTCAATCCTCCGCTGTCTTATCCATCACTCTTCCGCACCACGGACAGAAATTCGCCATTCCTACCCATCTGCCCTCTATCGCCTTGCCGCATTCGCACCAACCGAAAAGCTCAATCCCCCATCGCTCAACATCTTCTTTTGACGCTCGTTTGATTTTCGCAACACCCCTTGAGTGCTGTCCGAATTCCTCTTTTGCCTTCCTGTATCCGTCCTCATAGCCGTCTCTATAAATGCTGTCAAAAAGCTGTTTTGATGCCCTCTCGTAATACTCTTGATTTTTCATCATTCCTCCGCTAGATACCGCTCAAACTCTTCTCTCTTCCTCGCCTCAATCTGCTCTACCTTATGCGGCATACCATTGTACATCTTCGCATATTCCATAGCTTCGCCCTTGTTCTGCGAAAAGTTCCCGGCGATGGGAACATAACTAAATCCCCT
Source organism: uncultured Clostridia bacterium (assembly GCA_947588825.1). Taxonomy (GTDB): domain Bacteria; phylum Bacillota; class Clostridia; order Oscillospirales; family CAG-272; genus CAKSQF01. The sequence continues at coordinate 1,696 of CANPZU010000004.1, read as the reverse complement.
CATGTGCGCATACCACAAGCCGGATTTCTGGTCTTTTGAGACGGTGTATGAACGATTACTACTACTGCCCACTTTTGTTTTCTCCCAAAATTTCTATGATTTTCAGTGCTTTTTCGTAAGACAAACTCTTTGCGTCTATGGTTTGACATAGCTCGTAAGCCTTTAGAATCGTTTTTTTCTGCTCAATTCTTTTTATATCCTCTGGTGTCGCTCTACGGATACGAGAACTAAACCAAGTGTCGCCACCCATTTGATGTCCGTATTTGTCAAATTGGCTGTCAGTAAAATCAATCCTTATTCTTCCTGTTGGTGTTACCTTTGTAACGGTAACGATGCGTTCTCTTCCTCTGCGCTCATATAGTACCTTGTCACCCACTTTTACATTGAGTTCGTCCATAATATACCGTCCTTTCTACGACTTTTTCGCAATATCTCTCTTTCACCTTTATTTTACCGCACAACGGTAAGAATGTTGTATACACCTTTGCGGTTATTCCTCTTCCCTTGCCCTTTCCTGCAATGCCTGAACAGCGGTCATAAATCGCACCGTATCATCAACCATTTTCTTCATGTTCTCCGGCTTTTTCATTTCCTCAATGGATTCTTTGAACGCCTGCTTTACGTCTGGATATCTCTGAAAAATTTCCTGCATACCTTTGCGGGCGCAGTCGCTACAATACTCTCCGTCATGATTTATCTCTTTCCCACATCTTTTACACTTGCAAGCCATCTTCATTCTCCTTTCGCCGCCTTATATCTCTGTGCCGCTCATTCAAATATAATTGTCATATCGCTTGCCAACGCATACCCATATTCCCGGTTCGCGCCGCAGGATTTCTCCCAACCTTTCAGCATATAGATTCCCTCGCACATCGCAAGCAGGGCAAGGTCGATCTTCATGTAGTCCTCGTATGTGAAAGATTTTGGAAACGTGGCGGCTGTCTTTGCCGGATTGATTACCGAGAATCCCTGTTCGGTCAGTTCTCGCTCTGCTTTTGCGAACCGCTCCGCATAATCGTCTGTGCCGGAAATTCTGCCGGATATGTAAACCATCGTATCATTCATGTTCAATCCTCGCAATCTGGCGGTCGAGCTTTGCGGTAATGGAATCGTCAACCTCATTTTCCGCATCAAGCAGCTGTATCATCTGCCATATCATAATCTGCACGTCGGCAAGTTCCTCAATGACATTCTCTCTTTCTTTTCTGACATCTTCTGCCGTGGTATAAAGAGCGTTTCGCTTTCTCCACAGTTTGTTGATCGCCTGCGTCAGCTCCGCCATTTCCTCGATGCACTGGCGGCTCTGCGGCTCGTAGCCATAGAACTGAGCGATTGCTGCTATCTTCTCTTCTCTCGTCATATAATATCCTCCCTTAAAATGCCGCTCACGCTTTGTATTTGTTCCATATTTCAATTTTAATCCGTTCAGCGATACTTTCGATCAAAACTCAAATACAGGGCAAATAAACGCCTTAAAAATCATACACCCGAGAAAGCCTCCTTTCTCGTATTTTATCCGAACATTTGTTTGATTACCTTTTTGATTACCTCGTCAATTTTTGGAAAAAAATAAAATCCCGAAAACCACCGTATTTACGGCATTTTTCGAGATTTTTCAGTACAGGGGTTGAGAGAATCGAACTCCCTTACAAAACTCGATTTTTCCCGTAAATTCGGCATTTTTCCGATTTTATTT